>CANRGI010000157.1 GCA_947630095.1 uncultured Bacilli bacterium | reverse complement strand
GTTTTACTTTCATAATAATCTGGATATATTTCTCCAGTTAACTCACTATCGTCTGTAAATATTACTGCTAACTTTTTTGCTACTACACTTAAGTGTTCTTCATTTGTTATTCCTCCACCTTTAAAATATGAATAACTTATCCTACTTACTGCTAATACTAATAATGATATGGTTAACACTACTACTAAACTCTTTTTCATTTTACACCTCTTATATTTTTTACTTCTTTTGAGTTAATTATATCAATTCAAAAGAGGTAAGTCAACGTTATATCGTTAATTATTTTAACCATAATGAGTTATTCTTTATACGAGGTGGGAAAATATGAAAATAACAGATGCAACTAAAATAAGAATAAAAGAACTTTGTAATAATAGAAACATAACTTTAAATAAATTATCTTTAATATCAGGTATAACTCAGTCTACATTAAATAGTCTTATGAAAGATAATAAAGGAATTACAATAAATACTATCCAAAAAATTTGTGATGGTTTAGAAATAACTATAACTGATTTCTTTAATGATAAGATATTTGAAAATGTAGAACAAGAAATTGAATAGGAGTAATTATGAAAATTGGAGAAGCAACTAAACTTCGTATTTTAGAGTTATGTAAAGATAGAAATATTACGATAAATAAACTGGCTACTATAAGTGGAATAAAACAGTCAACGATTAATAACATTACAAGTTCAAGAAACAAAGGCGCTAATATAAGGACAATAAAAATGATATGTGATGGACTAAATATAACAATACAAGATTTTTTTAATAATAATATTTTTAATAATTTAGAAAAAGAATTACAATAAAAAAACGGATATAAATTCTGTTAAGAATTTACTTCCGATTTTTTATTTCCTTTATCAAATATACCTTTAATAATTAATATTATTGAACCTATAAAGAATATTAATGATGGTAATAAATCTTTAAAATTATCTTTTAAAGAAAATTTAAGTCCATAAATATTAATATTAAAAAAGAATATTGAAAAGATTAAAAATACTATACCTATTGTTATAAATTCATATTTTTGATTTATCTTTTTATGTTTAATAATAGGATTAAAAATAACTAATGGAATAAATATAAATAAGGGACCCATTATTAACATAATACCATTACTAGAAGCACCTATTAAAATTGCTTTACTAGGGTCATTTTTATCATATTTTATTTTTCTTAAACTATCTTTTTTTGGAATATTAGTAGTAGAATAATCACTAAAAATAGTATAAAATTTACCGTCTACTTCATATTCATATTTTAATTTGTAATAAGCACGATTTTCAATATTATCATAACTTTCTCTAGTAAAATCTATAAAACGACCATATACAGTTTCATAATTTCTTGTTACAATTAAAGTTTTTACATAATTTCTTAAACCTAAAACAAGAAATATAATACCTACAATAACTGAGAAAATACTTAATAAAACAAAACCTATAAAAATCTTTTTATTATTTTTAATCATAACTATCTACCATACCTTTAAAAAGAAAAATGGTTCAGTTTTACCTGAACTTTAATCTTTCTTACATAAACCATTTTGTCCACTTGCTTTTATATGAGCCTTAACTATTCTAGCGTTGTCTTCGCCTTTTAGCACTTCACTTTGGTCAACATTTTCGTCATAACTTAACCATACACGTATAGTGTAGGAATTTTTTGCAGTTCCATTTATTTCTTGTTGTTCTGCTAATAAGATAGGTTTATATTTTGACTCTCCATCTGTCACTTCTGTTTCTGCAACTAAATCAGCAAATGTTCCAGTCTTAACTGTTTGACTATCTTTATCTAACTCATATTTCAAATATTTATTAAATTTATCTCCACTACTACCATTAACAAATTTATCAAAATTACTACCTAGTTCGTCTACTACTAAATACAAACTATAACAAGCATTTAGATTACTATCAGTAGTTCTACCTACTGTAAAAGTATGATTTTTAGAAGTCTTGTTAGTATCTAGTATTGGTTCTACTTTTTGTAATGTTACGTTTTCGTCACTTATTTCTAATGTTACTTTACCAGCAACCAAATCTATAAGTGTTCCATCACCTTCTATTATAGGAGTAAAATAAGCATAAGTTGCTGTAGCAACTAAAACTATTAAACAGAAAACACTAACACTAAGTAATATATAACTATTTCTTTTTGTAATTTTATCCATAAAATCTAACCTCCGTAGTTTATATATTAATTTTATTACAATTCCTAATATTTTTCAAGTATTTATTCGTGACTACAAGCATTTATATCAAATGATGCAAATTCTTTCTTTTTATATAGCATATAAGCAGCAGCACCTATCATAGCGGCATTATCAGTACAATATTTTTTATCTGGTATAAATAACTTTACATTTTCACTTTTACACATACTTTCTAAACTTTCTCTTATAAACCCATTAGTGCTTACTCCTCCAGCAACACAAAGATTTTTTACATTATATTTTTTTAAAGCACTTCTTGTTTTACTAACTAAACTATTAACTATGGCATTTTGAAAAGAACAAGCAATATCTTCTTTACAAATCCTTTCTCCT
>CANRGI010000156.1 GCA_947630095.1 uncultured Bacilli bacterium | reverse complement strand
GTGAATATATGAATACACCAAATAATAAAAGAAGAAAAGAAACAAGAGATAAAATTAGTAAAGTATTTATAACTTTATTACAAACAAAGGAACTAAATGAAATATCAATAACAGATATTTGCAAACTTGCTAAAATAAATCGTTCTACTTTTTATGTTAATTATCTTGATATTTATGATTTAATAGATAAAATCGGACAAGAATTAGAGCAAAATGTATTATCCTTATATCAAGAAGAAAGAGAAACAAATCATAATTCAAATAATTTTTTTAAACTTTTTAAACATATAAAAGAAAATCAAATATTTTATAAAACTTATTTTAAATTAAATATGGACCAAAATTTTATCATTAAAGATTATGATTACCATTTATCTAAAAAGTTATATAATGATAAATATATTGATTATCATATGGAATTTTTTAAAGCGGGATTAAATGCTATTATAAAAAAATGGTTAAATAATGATTGTAAAGAAACACCTAAAGAAATAGAAAATATTTTAAAAAGTGAATACATAAATAAAACATTATTTATTTAAAAAATATTTTATTACATTAAACATCTTTACAACTCATATAACAAAAAAAGAATAAACATAATAGTCTACTCTTTAAAATAATATAAATGCTATAGTATTAAAAACATTAGCAATAAAAAATAGTACTCCAGTGATTAAATCTGATTTATCTCTTTTCATTTTATAACGACTTAAAAAAGTAACACTGTCATAAGCACATAATAAACTAACAATAGACGATAATGGGATATTCTTAAAAATAGATATTATAATTAAAATAATAGAAAATATAGACATACCTATAATACCATATTTCATAGATTTCAAACTAATTAATTCGGTTAATTTGATAATATTTTCTTCACTCTTTCTCTCTATTTCATTACTATCTATTACTTCTCCCGCTAATATATCATTTACACTTACTTCTAATATTTCACTAAGTGGTTTATTCCTCTTGTGTCAATTTCTGTTCTTTTCTTTTTAAAGTAATAAACTTACCAATTTTCTCTTGGTTCATATTCTCTTCTCCTTTCATAAAGAATATAACAGTTTCATAACACTTTTTAAACATACCATAAGTTTACTTACTCTATTTCACATTTAATACCATCTTTTTCTGCTTTCCTTCTAGTGCTTTCTAATGTACTTTTATCTTTTTTTAAACTCTCAAAACCATAACTTTCTAACACTTCTTGAGTAGCATTTTGAATATCTATATCATAAATAATTTTATATATATAATTTTCTTCGTCTTTTTGAACTTTTAAACTAACCCCATCTTTATCAAATTCTTTATTAGCATCGTCCATTGACACTTTAAAATTTTCCCAATTTTCTTGTAAAATAACATCTTCTAATTTAGTATTAACTTCTAATTTCATATTTTTTAATTTATTATTTTTATATGTCATAGAAATTACATTATTAATAGTAATACCATTTTCAGTTTGACTAGTCGTACATACTAATTTTTCTTCTTTTTTAGTATTTCCACAACCAGTAACTAATAAAATTGTTAATAAACTTATTAATATTACCTTTTTCATTTCTTACTACCTCTCTAATTACATTGTAAATTATATCATAAAGTAATATCTATTTATAGTCTTTATTTTGCTTCCATTTCATTTTATTATCTTTAAATTCATAACTTATTTTTCCTTCGTCACACAAATAAGATAGATAAGATTTTACTGTACTTCCTACTAAAACATATTGATTTATATTCATAGTTAATTTATATTCGTCAAATATATTTTTTAATATTTCTTCAAAAGTTAATTCACTCTCACATATATTATATATTTTATTAATAATTTCTTTAACTTTATTCCTATTAATTTTAATTAAAGAAGATATATCACTAGTTGCTTCTGTATGTGATGGAATATAGAGTTTTCCTTTTAAAGTTTCTAGATAATCAAGAGTATTCAAAAATTCTTTAACATCATATATAAAGAATAAATGATATTTATTAATTGTTTCTTCACTAAATAAAGCATCTGCTAAAAAGTATACATTATCACTAGTTTTAATACCTATCATATCAAAAAAATGACCTTTTAAACTAAAATACTCAAGTCCATCTGGTAAATTATCTTGAATAGCATCTACTTTAGACTCACTAGCATATAAAAATTTATTTCTTAAATCTTTAAAAGGATAAGCCCCATATAAAAAAGAAGGTTCAAGTAAAGGATATTCAGTAAAATATTTCTCAGCCCCATATGCTAAAACTACGGAATTGGTTCTATCTTGTATAACTTTATTCCCTCCAATATGGTCCCCATTAGAGTGTGTATTAATTATCCCTTTAATTTCTAAACCTTCATTTTGAATTATTTTTAATATTTTCTTTCCAGCATCTTTGTCATTTCCTGTATCTATAATATATACCTTATTGTTATCTATTTTATAAACTCCTATATTTGTATTATTTTTAATATAATAAGTCTTTTCTCCAACTTTAATTAATTCCATAATAATTCACTTCCTATTTAATAACCAGTCTATTACATTAATTTTAGTAATTCCATTATAATCAGACTC
>CANRGI010000155.1 GCA_947630095.1 uncultured Bacilli bacterium | reverse complement strand
CTATGATAATTTATGTGATACTTGTAAGGAAAGACTTAATAAAAACCCACTACGTATTTTAGATTGTAAGTATGATGGAGAAAGAGAATATATTAAAAATGCTCCAAAAACAACTGATTATTTAACTGACTCTTCTCGTGAATATTATGAAAAAGTAAAAGAGTATTTAACCATTTTAGATATACCATTTATAGAAGATGCTTCTCTTGTAAGAGGTTTAGATTACTATTCAGATACAGTATTTGAAGTAGTTTGTGATTTAGAAGAACTAGGTCGCGCTAATACATTATGTGGAGGAGGTAGATACGACTCACTAGTTTCCCTTTTAGATGGTCCAGACACTCCAGCAATTGGTTTTGGTATGGGTATAGAAAGAGTTATGACGATATTAAATGAATTAGGTGCCTATATTGGAGAAGATAGACTAGACACATTTGTAATGAATTTATCTAATGAACCTTTAGGTTATCAAATAATAGACGATTTAAGAGCATCTGGCTTTTCTTGTGAAACAGACTATACATCAAAAAATATGAAAGGTTTATGGAAATTAGTTGATAAATTAAACCCAATTTATGTTATAATAATAGGCGAAGACGAAATAAATGGTAATTATGTTACAATAAAAGACAATGCTACAAAAGAAGAACAAAAAATTCCTATAAGTGAATTAATAGATTATTTAAATATGAATATATAGTATTCCTAGGGGGTGAATTTATGAAAGACGATTTGTCATTTGGAATAGTTTTACAAAGATTAGATACAGAAGAATTGAAGTTTCCCATTTTTATTCCAAACAAACCAGTAGTGGGTAAATTAAATAAAGAGGATAATGTCTTAATAGACGTTTGTACAGGACTTAAATATGCTTGTCTTAATTATTTAGTTAGTGATAGAATTGACGAGGCAGTCGCACTTATTACACCATTAACTAAATTAAAAACCGACATGGCTTCTAAAAATATGTATGACGCGATTAAGAAGTTTTGGCTTGGAATAGAAAATATGGTATTATTCTTTAATAAAGATAAAGTGATAAGTTCTATGTATTTAGAAGACTTTGAAGATGCTTATAAAGTAACTTTAGATGTAAAATCAACTGAAGAATTAAATGAAATTACAGATAAAATGATAAATGGTTCTAATGAGGAATTAGAAGACTATAATTATAAATATGAAGAACCTAACTATAAAGTAACTGGTTCAATAAAAGAAAAATATGAAACAATAAGAAAGAAAATAATAAATCAAGACGAAGCAATAAAAAAGTTATTAGTTTCTATTTATAAAAGTAGATTTATATCTAATAGTCCACTTAAAAGTAATATATTATTGTATGGTCCAACTGGAGTAGGTAAGACTGAATTAGTAAGAAGTTTAGGAAGTGTATTTAATATTCCAGTTTTAGAAGAAGACGCAACTAGATATACAGATACAGGCTATGTAGGTGGAAGTGTAGACGATATATTGATAAATTTATACTTAAATGCTAATAAAAATATAGATTTAGCAGAACATTCTATATTATTTATAGACGAAATAGATAAAAAAGCAACTAATATTTCAGATAAATCATTTAATAAAACTGATGTATTAAACGACTTACTACGTATTATTGAAGGTGGAGTATTTGAAGTAAAAATAGATAAAAAGATAGTAAGCGAAACTATTAAATTTGATACATCTAAATTAATTATAATTTTAGGAGGAGCATTTACTGATTTATATAAAGTAGAAAATAAAATAGGTTTTAAACCTACAGATACATTTAAAAATAAAGTTGTAGAAGAACCAAATAATGAAATTACTTTATCTTCTTTTTCTCACTATGGCTTACCTAAAGAATTTATTGGAAGAATTAGAACTTATATACCACTAAACTCTTTAAGTGAAAAAGATTTATATGATATTTTAACTAAAAGTGAAATAAGTGTTTTAAAAAGTTATAAAGATTTCTTTAAATCTTTAGGAGTAGAATTAGATATAAGTGATGAGGCTACAAAGTTAATAGCAAAAGAAGGATATAAATATGGAATAGGCGCTAGGGGACTTAATAAAGTTTGTGACGAATTATTTGAAAGTATTATATATAATCAAATAGACGATATTAGTGAATTAGAAAAAATAGAAATAACAGAAGATACTATTTTAAATAATGATAATTATAAATTAATTAAAAAAATGTAAACATATATAAAGTAGTTGTAAACCGAAGTATCTATGAGTTGACATTTATACCTAAAAAAAGGTATTATTAAGGCAAAAGAGAGGTTGATTATATATGAAAAAGAAAGTAGTTCTTATATCAATTATAGCATTAACTTTAATTTTAACTTTTAATATTGTAAACAAAAAAGAAGTAGTAGTAGAAAAAGAAATAATTGCTATTGCTAATAACTATGGGGAAGAAGAACAAATAACTATAAATGACGAAAACTTATATAAGTGTTTATTAGACTCATACAATTCATTTCCCAAAAATCAAAAGAAAGACGAGGATACCACTAACAGAAAGTTTACAAAAAGTGAACTTGCTGCAATAAATACTATAACTTGTAAGACTGTTACTGATACTAAAGAAGATTTAAAAGAG
>CANRGI010000154.1 GCA_947630095.1 uncultured Bacilli bacterium | reverse complement strand
TTATAGTTCCCTAGATGCTATGAATGAATTTATAAGTGGTACTTATACCATGAATGAAATAACGGATAATGCTTGGGATATAGCATTTGATGGTAATTATGTATTTATTAATGAAGAACTTGCTAACTATAATAGTTTAAATTTAAATGACAAAATAATACTAGAAAGTGAAGACGGAACTACTTATGAATTTGAAATTATTGGTATATTTAAAGAAAATGAAGAAGGTACAGAAGCGCCAATGTCTATATTTTCTAACTCAGCAAATACACTTGTAACAAATTCTTCTGCCATCACAAATATCACTGCAAGTAATGAAAGTATTAAATCTACAGTGAACCCAACTTTCATTATAGATTCTTATGATAATGTTGAAAAATTACAAGAAGAATTTTATGAAAAAGGTTTAGACGAAAATTTTATCCTAGAAACTAATGAAGAAGAGGCTACAAGTGGTGTATCAAGTATTCAAAATATTAATTCATTTGCAACTACATTTCTAACTTTAACACTTATTATAGGTGGAATTGTCTTATTTGTAATTAATATGATAAATATACGTGAAAGAAAATATGAAATAGGAGTTTTAAGAACTATTGGTATAAGTAAACTAAAATTAACTACACAATTTGTATCAGAACTTGTTATTGTTGCCATAGTTGCTCTTACTTTAGGAGCATTTGTAGGTGCTTTATCTTCTAAAGGAGTAAGTAATTTCCTACTTAAAAGTGAAATAAATAGTTCTAATGAAAGAACCGAAGAAATAGGTAAAAACTTTGGTGGTGGTAATATGATGGGTAACCAACCTGACCGAGGCACAAGGGGAGAAATGAGAGGTAAAGGCATGCCAGTAGTAGAAGCGTATGACTCAATTGATGCAGTAGTCGATATTAAAGTTTTACTAGAGTTACTTGGAATAGGCCTTTCACTTGTACTAGTAAGTTCTATCGCGTCAATGGTTAGTATAGAAAGATTTTCACCACTTACAATATTGAAAGAGAGGTCTTAATAATGTCAAATAAAAAAGAAGAAAAGAATATTATTTTAAGTATTAAAAATGCAAGTTATAGATATAGTGATGCAGAGGAAGACGACTATGCTTTAAAAAATGTTAGTTTTGATTTTGAAAGTGGAAAAATGTATGCAATAAGAGGAAGAAGTGGTACAGGAAAGACTACATTGTTATCACTAATTAGTGGACTTGAAAGATGTACTGAAGGAGATATCACATTTGATGGAAAAAGTCTTAAAAATATGAATTTAGATAAATATCGTAATAGTGATATAGGTATTGTATTTCAAAGTTATAATTTGCTTCCATTTATGACAGCAAGTGAAAATATAATATTATCTATGGACGTAAATGGTATGAAAATTAAAAATAAAAAAGAAAAAGCGATAAAACTTATGGAGAAAGTGGGCCTTAAAGAAACATATGCAGACCGTAAAGTCCTAAGACTTTCAGGAGGTGAACAACAAAGAGTGGCCATTGCAAGAAGTCTATCATATAACCCTAAAATGTTAATAGCAGACGAACCAACAGGAAATCTTGATAAACAAACAGAAACTGAAATTTTAGAAATATTTAAAAAATTAGCCCACGAAGAAAATAAATGTGTTATTATCGTTACTCACTCACAAAATGTATGTGATATGGTTGACGAGATATATGACTTAAAAAAAGTTAAAGAAGTAAGTGATAAATAAAAAAATTAGCAAACTCTATTACGAGATTTGCTTTTATTTTTATATAATAAGTAGTATAATTGACTTATAAAGATAACTATAGGAGAGTAGATTATGGATTTAATAGATATACCTAAAATAGTATTACATATACATTTAGATGGTTCACTAGATACACACCTTGCATATAAATGGTTAAAAGAAGATGGATATAGTTATACTTTTTCTGAAGCCTTAGAAAAATTAAGAGTAGATAAAGAATGTAGAAGTTTAAATCAATATTTAGAAAAATTTGATATCCCTTGTAAATTATTAAATAGTTATGAAAGATTAAAAGAAGCAACTTATTCTTTATTTTCAAAACTTGAAAAAGAGGGAGTAGTATATGCTGAAGTTAGATTCGCACCCATCAAACACGTTAATAATAATTTAAATATTAATGAGGCCATCGAGGCCGTTTTAGAAGGTATGAATGAAGTTTTAAAACATAGAAAAATCTATGGAGGAATTATTTTATGTTGTATGAGAGATGCAACTAAATTAGATAATTTAAAAACAGTCGCTCTTGCTAAAGAGTATTTATCTAGTGGTGTTCTCGCTATAGATTTAGCAGGTGCTGAAGCAATTTTCAAAACAGAAAACTTTAAATATATTTTTGACGAAGCGAAAAAACAAAATATTCCATTTACTATACATTCAGGAGAAGCAGATGGGATAAGTTCTATAAAAAGTGCATTAGAGTTTGGCACTCATAGGCTAGGTCACGGTATAAAAGCAGTAGAAGATAGTAAAATGATAGATAGATTAAAAGAAGAAAATATCTTACTTGAAGTATGTGTTACTAGTAATTATCAAACAGGTACTGTTAAAGGCAAACACCCAATAGAAGAGTTGTATAAAAAAGGTGTAAAGATATCTATAAATACAGACAATGA
>CANRGI010000153.1 GCA_947630095.1 uncultured Bacilli bacterium | reverse complement strand
CCGTATCTCTTCAATGGCAGCAACGCGAACGTGTTCCGCGTGGGCGGTTCAGGCAGCTATTCTGGCTACTTGAACGGCAACAGTGTCCACTATTCGTATGGCGTTCGTCCAGTAGTTTCTCTGAAATCTTGCGTAGAAGTAAGTGGTAGTGGTAAAACAGACGACCCATACATACCGAGTATAGACGATGCTTGTGCTGAAGCAGATAACTAGTAGAAAAAGGCACTCATAAACTTTGGGTGTTTTTTTCTTTTCTTTTTGTAGTTTATATGGTATACTTATTTAGACGAGGTGGAAATATGAGAAATACAGTATGTCTTGTTGGAAAACCTAATGTAGGTAAAAGTACTTTATTTAATAGATTAGTAGGTAAAAGGGTAAGTATTATAGAAGATACTCCTGGAGTAACTAGAGATAGGATATATTCTAGTGCTAATTATGAAGGGAAAAAGTTTTATTTAATAGATACTGGGGGTATTGATATTGATACTAAAGATTTTACTACTGAAATTAAAACTCAAGTAGAAATTGGTATAGAAGAAAGTGATACTATTATATTTGTAGTTGATGGTAAAGATGGTATAACTAGTAATGATTTAGTTATAAGTGATATGTTACATAAAAGTAAAAAAAGAGTAATAGTGGCTATAAATAAAATAGATAATAAAAAGACTTTAGATAATATATATGATTTTTATAGTTTAGGTTTTGAAGATTATATTACTATTAGTAGTGAACATAATATAGGTATAAGTGAACTTATGGATAAAGTAAGTGAAAATTTTAGTGATAGTTTAGATAGTGAAGACGAAAGACTTAAATTTTCAGTTATAGGTAGACCTAATGTAGGTAAAAGTAGTTTAGTAAATGCACTTTTAAATGAAGAAAGAGTAATAGTAAGTGATATTGCTGGTACTACTAGAGATGCGATTGATACAGTGTTAAAATACGATAAAAATGAATATATTTTAATAGATACTGCAGGGTTAAGGAAAAAAGGGAAAGTATTTGAAAGTTTAGAAAAATATAGTTTACTACGTAGTATGAAAGCAATAGATAGAAGTGATGTATGTATTTTAGTTTTAAATCAAGAAGAAGGTATAACTATACAAGATAAACATATAGCAGGGTATGCTATAGAAGCAGGTAAAGCAGTAGTAATAGCGGTTAATAAATGGGATACAATAGAAAATAATAGTGAAAGTGAAATAAAAAAATGGAGAGAAAATATAAAAAGAGAATTTCAATTTATGCCTTATGCTAAAGTATGTTTTTTAAGTGCTAAAACTAAAAAAAGAATTAATACACTTATGCCTTTAGTTTTAGAAAGTTTTAGTAATGCTAGTAAGGAAATAGAAAATACTGTTATAAATGAAATAGTATTAGAAGCATTTATACAAACACCTCCACCATCTTATAAAGGTAAAAGACTTAAAATATTTTATGCTTCTCAAAAGGGAGTTAAACCTCCTAAATTTGATATAGAAGTAAATAGTAAAGGTTTAGTTCATTTTAGTTATAAAAGATATTTAGAAAATAAAATAAGAGAAAATATAGACTTTAGTGGAACACCTATAATTATAGAATTTAAAAATAAAGGAGAAAATTAAAAGAAGCCTAATTCGCTAGGGCTTCTTTTGCTGCATCTACAAATAATGGAGTAAGTTCTGTTAAAAGTGAAGTATCGTTAAATTCTTTTAGACTATATGCTTCTTGATAACAAAATTTAACTACATTATTATCATTTAAATTAATTAAGTAATAAAATACTCGATTATTATGATTTACTTTACTTGCTACAATATAATCTTTATCGTCTTCTAAAGTTATAATATCTTTAATATTTATATTCATAGAGATTTACCTCCTTCTAAATTTTCACCTAGCATTTCTTCAACTTCATTTCTTTTTTCTTTATCTGCTAAATAATTAGTCATACGACCTACTGAATTTACAAAGTTAAGTCCTGCAGCACTATAAAGTAAAAACTCGCTAAATATTTCTGTTTGTCCTGACATTTTACCTAATGCAGTCGCAGCAACCGCGCTTAATGCAACTATACCTGTAGTTATAATATTAGATATTGCTTCTTTTTTTTCTGCCTCTAGGGTTTCATAAGATACAACATTTTTTACTTCCATAAGCCATCTCCTTTCTATTATTAATAATAACATTAATTTAATATGAATACAAATTATTATGTAAAATTTAGTGTAAACATTTAACATATTCTATACTAATACATATAATATACTAGGGGTGGGGTTAATGGCTAAAGATGATTTATTTGAGAGAATTGAGAAGAAAACTAATGTAAATAAAGATACTATAATTAGTCTTGCTAGGAAACTTCAAGAGGGAGACTTTAAAAATGAAGATAATTTAAGAAGTATAATAGACGAGATTAGTATGATAACTGGTAAAGAAGTGAGTGAAGAGAAAAAGAATAAAATAGTAGAGATGGTTATAAATGATAAAGTACCATCAAATATAGACAAATACGTTTAGTTCCTTAATGGAACTTTTTTCATATAAAATTATGTTAATCTACACATAATTTTGTTTATGTTAAGTTATTTATTATGTTAAGTTAGTAAAAGAATTCCAAGTAAAATCAAGGAATTCTTTATTTTT
>CANRGI010000152.1 GCA_947630095.1 uncultured Bacilli bacterium | reverse complement strand
AAGGATTTAGATGAAGAAGGTATAATAAGAATTGGCGCAGAAGTTAGACCAGGAGATATATTAGTTGGTAAAGTTACACCTAAAGGAGAAACTGAACTAACAGCGGAAGAAAGACTTTTAAGAGCAATATTTGGCGAAAAAGCAAGAGAAGTAAGAGATACATCTCTTCGTGTACCACACGGTTCTTCAGGTATAGTTCACGATATTCAAATATTTACTAAAGAAAATAGTGACGAACTATCTGCTGGTGTTTTAAAGATTATAAGAATATATTTAATAAAGAAAAGAAAGATGCAAGTCGGAGATAAAATGAGTGGACGTCACGGTAATAAAGGTGTTGTAAGTATTGTACTTCCAGAAGAAGATATGCCTTATTTACCTGATGGTAGAACAGTTGATGTTTGCTTAAACCCACTAGGTGTTCCATCTCGTATGAACTTAGGGCAAATATTAGAAGTTCATTTAGGTATGGCTGCTAAAACATTAGGAGTACATATTGCAACTCCAGTATTCGACAGTGCCACTGAAGAAGATATAGAAAATATGACTAAAGAAGCAGGATTAGACCCTGACTATAAGACTTGGTTATATGATGGTAGAACAGGAGAAAAATTCCATAAACGTGTTAATGTCGGAGTTATGTATATGATTAAACTTAACCATATGGTTGACGATAAGATGCACGCTCGTTCTACAGGACCTTACAGTTTAGTAACACAACAACCTTTAGGTGGTAAAGCACAATTTGGTGGTCAAAGATTTGGAGAAATGGAAGTCTGGGCATTATATGCTTATGGTGCTGCTCACGTTTTACAAGAAGTTTTAACAATTAAATCAGACGATGTATTAGGTCGTGTTAAAGTTTACGAACAATTAGTAAAAGGTAAACCAGTTGACCAAGCAGGAGTTCCAGAGTCATTTAGAGTACTTATTAAAGAATTCCAAGCACTAGGACTAGATATTCAAATAATGACTAAAGATGGAATAAAAGACTTAAAAGAATTAGAAAAAGACGAAGAAGAGGAAGATATACCTGTAACAATAGAAGAAGTAGATGGTAAAGGCGACAAAAAAGAATTAGAAATGCCACCAGAACCAGAAAACAATGATTATTTTGACGACGAAGACGACGAAGACGAATATGACAAACTTGACGATTTAGAATTTAATGAAGAAGATATAATGGAAGAGGGTGAAGAATAATGATGGAAGTTAATTTATTTGAAGGAATAAGAATAGGTATTGCTTCACCTGAAAAAATACGTTCTTGGTCTTATGGAGAAGTAAAGAAACCAGAAACTATTAATTATAGAACATTAAGACCAGAAAGAGATGGACTATTCTGTGAAAAGATATTCGGACCTACTAAAGATTTTGAATGTGCTTGTGGTAAATATAAAAGATTAAGATATAAAAATGTAATTTGTGATAGATGTGGAGTTGAAGTAACTCGTTCTAAAGTTAGACGTGAAAGAATGGGGCATATTGAACTTGCAACTCCCGTTGCCCACATTTGGTATACTAAAGGTGTACCTCCTAAAATAGGCCTTGTACTAGATATGTCTCCAAGAGATATAGAAGAAGTAATATACTTTGTAAGTTATGTAGTATTAGACCCAGGTATTGCACCACTTGAAAAGAAACAAACTTTATCTGATAAAGAATACCGTGCTTATTATGAAAAATATGGCAGTGGTTTTACAGTAGGTATGGGTGCAGAAGCAATTAAAAAACTTTTAAGTGAAGTTGATTTAGTAAAAGAAGTAGAAAGTCTTAAAAAAGAAATAGAAAAAAGTCAAGGACAAAAGAAACTTCGTTTAGTAAAGAGAGTAGATTGCTTACAAAGTTTTATAGATAGTGGTAATAAACCAGAATGGATGATTTTAGACGTTCTTCCTGTTATTCCACCAGAATTAAGACCTATGATACAACTACCAGGTGGAAGATTTGCAACAAGTGATTTAAATGATTTATATAGAAGAATAATAAATAGAAATAATCGTTTAAAGAAATTAATAGAATTAGGAGCGCCTACTATAATTGTACAAAATGAAAAACGTATGTTACAAGAAGCAGTAGATGCACTTATAGATAATGGACGTCGTGGTAGAAGTGTACAAGGTGTAGGAAATCGTGCTTTAAAAAGTTTATCAAGTATGTTAAAAGGTAAACAAGGTCGTTTCCGTCAAAACTTACTTGGAAAACGTGTAGACTATAGTGGACGTAGTGTTATTGCAGTTGGACCTACTTTAAAAATGTATGAATGTGGTATTCCAAAAGAAATGGCACTAGAGTTATTCAAACCTCACGTTATACACGAATTAGTAGCAAGAGAATTAGCCCATAATATTAAAGGTGCTAAAAAATTAATAGATGCACAAGACGAAAGAGTATGGGATATTGTAGAAGATGTAATAAAAGAACACCCTGTACTATTAAACCGTGCTCCAACATTACATAGATTAGGTATACAAGCATTCGAGCCTAAACTTGTAGGTGGTAAAGCATTAAAATTACACCCATTAGTTTGTACAGCATTTAATGCAGACTTTGATGGTGATCAAATGGCAGTTCACGTTCCACTTAGTGAAGAAGCACAAAGTGAAGCAAGACTTCTTATGTTAGGTGCTAATAACATATTATCTCCAAAAGATGGAAGTCCG
>CANRGI010000151.1 GCA_947630095.1 uncultured Bacilli bacterium | reverse complement strand
ATTTGGTTCATTTGATTTAAAAAGTCTTCTAAATCAAAGTTACCTTTTTTCATTTTCTTTGCTGTTTCTTCTGCTTCTTTTTCATTTATTATCTCACTTGCTTTTTCGGCTATTGATACAATATCGCCCATACCTAGTATTCTATCTGCTATTCGAGTTGGGACAAATTCACTTATTCCATCTAGTTTTTCGCCTTCGCCTATTAATTTGATAGGTATATTTGTTAAATGCCTTAGAGAAAGGGCTACTCCACCGTTGGTATCGCCGTCCATTTTGGTTAAAATACAACCAGTTAACTTTAACTTTTCATTGAAACCTGTGATTACATTTATTCCATCTTGACCCATCATAGCATCTAGGACTAAAAGAGTTTCGTCTGGGTGAATGGTATCAGAAATATTTACAAGTTCGTTCATTAGGTCTTCGTCTATTTGAAGACGGCCTGCTGTATCTACTAAAATATAATCATATCCTTTTTCTTTAGCATATTCTATACTACGCTTGGCTATTTCTACTGGATTACCTTGACCTTCTTCGTAAACTTCAATATTTAAACTTTTACCTATTTCCTTTAACTGTGCGATGGCGGCAGGTCTATAGACGTCACAAGCGACAAATAAAGGCTTTTTTCCGTAGCGTTTTCTTGCTAATAAACCTAGTTTACCTACTGTTGTAGTTTTTACACTACCTTGAAGTCCACTCATTAAAACAATAGTAGTACCGCTGTTCATAATTAAAGGAGAGGCATCTTTACCAAGTAAGTCTATTAATTCATTTCTTATAATACTTGCAAATACTTCGCCTGGTTTTAAACTTTTTGCTACTTCTTCTCCTAAGGCTTTTTCCTTTACACTATTTACAAATTCGCCTACAATTTTATAGTTTACATCTGCTTCTAATAAAGCAAGGCGGATTTCTCTTGACATTTCACTTATATTTTCTTCTGTTATTACCCCATATCCTTTTACTTTTGTTATTATACTATCTAATTTATCTTCTAAAAAATCAAACATACTTTACACCTCGTGTAAATATTATATCATATTTATTTGAGTTTTAGCATTAAATATATTATAATAAAGTTATTTTATTTGGGAAGGTTTGCGTAGTTTATACTTTAAAAGACTTTTCCTATAGTTATTTAATATAAAAATGGAGGTATTATGGAAAGAAAATTTGAATTTTATGAAATAGTCCCTGATTCAAAGAGGCTTAGACAATTTAGAGAGGAATTTGTAAATACTACTAAACAACCTTTACTATATAAAGTAATGTCAAGTAGTCCTGAGTGGTTTAGAAGTAAAGGAATATATGAAAGGAAAAATGGATACTTTGAATTTGCAATTAGTCCTTTAAGAGATTATGATAGTAGTTATGGTAATTTTGCTAATAATTTTGTTAGAAATGGGGCTAGTTTAGGTTCTCAAGTAAAGGCTGTTAATTTTGAAGGTAATACATATTATCTATATACTAATTCAAATATTTATAAGGCTGGTAGAAAATATGTAGTTAAACCTGCTTTGTTAATAAATGAAGATATATACAATTTGACTAAATTGCAATTTAGACAATTTTTAGCACTTGCTGATGGCGATGCTAGTAAGTATAAAGATTTCTTTTCTGTAAAGGATACTGCTTATGCTTCTTCAAGTATAGATAGATGTGAGGATATTGCAAGAAGTGAGTTTTCAAATGAAGAAGATATTTTAAAGGCCTATGAGAGAGAAGAAAATATAATTAAATCTTTAAGAAAATAAAAACACTATAGCAGAAATGCTATGGTGTTTTTATTATTCAAAGAATTTTTCTATTGGTATATCTAATGCTTCACTTATCTTGTATAAGTTAAACAAACTTATACCTTGACTTACTTTTTTGCTTTCAAGTCCGCCTATTAGGGAGGTAGATACACCTATTCTTTTGGCTAAATCTTTTTGTGTAAGAACTCCTTTACTTGCATTATATAAAAGTCTATATTTTCTAATGTTATTTCCAACTAAACTATTTATTTTACTTTCTGTCATATTTTCCCCCTTAGTAAATTTGATTTATTTTTCATATTCGCACCTTAATTATCTGCTGCTGCACAAGCGGCATCTACTGATGGGATATACGGATCAGATGTTGTCCCTGCTCCAGTTATTCCTACACAAGATTTCAGAGATAGGACTGGACGAATACTATGGTAACTTCCAGAAACTGAATAACTACCTAAAGAGCCAGCATCTCTAAGACCTTCAACAGAAAATATACGTGAGTGATCCATAAAACCATATGGACTCATTGTCCACCAAGCATATTGGTCTGTTATACTTGTTCCGTTGTTATTTTTGTAATAATAAACATTAGCATTTTCACTATTATCACTACCACCTGCATATACTATTTCGTCTGCTGTTATTAAGGCTACTGGATAGTCTAATTGTTGATTTCCAACTTTCTTTTCTCCTTTTTGGTTTTTACTAGTAAATTTATCTGCAATATCTGCATTTTCCAACAATTCTGTTCCTTTAGTATTTCCTCCACATTTATATGTTGGGTGATATTCGCTAGCGGTTGTTGCGCCTCCATATAAACTATCTTTTGCGTCAGTTGTAAGTCTTTTGCTTGCTCCAGTGACGTTTCTGTTCGAACTTTTATAGTTTGAACTTAACATATATAATCAATCCGTTCGGGTTGATT
>CANRGI010000150.1 GCA_947630095.1 uncultured Bacilli bacterium | reverse complement strand
TTGTATGAGATTTCTCTCAATGTATACATTATACATCTTTTTATTTATTTTATCAAGTAGTTTATTTTGTACTTTTACTTATTTCTAATTATCTGCTAAAGCACAAGCATCGTCTATGCTTGGAATATATGGGTCGTCTGTTGTCCCTTTTCCTGTTACTTCTACACAAGACTTTAGAGATAGAACTGGACGGACGCCTCCAGTACTTTTTGTATCTGTACTACGTAATACTCCATTTTCAGCAACATAAAACATTAATACTTCTCCTGCTGCGCTATAGGAACTATATGGACTCATTGTAAACCAAAATTGTGAACCTGTTACACTTACCCCTGTACTATTTTTTGAATAATATGTATTTGTGGTACTACCACTGCCACTATTATCATATATACTGCCCGCATAGGCTACTTCGTCTGCTGTCATTAATGCTATCGGATAATTTAATTGCCCATTTCCTGTACTATTATTAGTACTTATGGTAAATCTATCTGCTATATTTCTTTCTGCTAATTCGATGCCTTTGTAATTTACTCCACACTTAAATGATGGTCTTTTATTAGAATTTAACCTACTAACACCTACGTAACTCATAGATTTTGTAGAATAACTATCGGTTGCTCGGTCATTACAATATATTGCTGTTTTACTTAAAAATTTTTCATATTCTTTTTCTAAATTACTTTTATACCAATTATCTATAGCGGTTTTTATTGTAGAGGAATTATCATTTGTTCTATTGCTTGCTAAATCTCCAATTGTTCCATACATATATCCTACATACATTGTGTTAAGATATTCCTCATTATATTTAGATTTATTTATATATCCATCCGTTGATGTGTGACCATTTTCTCCTTTTCCTGCATATAAAAGTCTTATGCTCCCATCTTCATTTGTTCTTATTATTCTCCACCATATATCTTGTCCGTTTTCTTGTCCAAACTTTACCCAATTATTTGTTGTGTTACCAGCATAGTAATATACTGCATTTTTAGTTTGCCCTGTTCCTGTTTCTATAAATTTAGTATCATTTTCTACATACAAACCTGCTGTTCCTGTAAATGCCATATTAAATGTTGTTCTTGTACTTATGCCTTTTTCTTGGTTATCTGCTATTATTACATCATAAAATAATCCTTTTGTATCTTTTTTCATTGTAAGTGTACAACTAGTTCCGCTTGTTATATTTGGTATTGTAATACTTGTTGTCTCTTCATTTATAGTTGTACTATATTCATTATCACAAGTTAATTTTGCACCTTTTGTAGTATATCCTTCATTTGGTGCTACTTCAAATGTAGCATCATTATTTTCTAATACTTCTATTGTGCATGTTTCTGGTGTCCCGTTTTCTACATTTAATGTCACTTGTTTTAATTTAGGGTTTTTAGTACCTTCTTTTATTGCCAAATTTCCACTTAATACTTTTCCCATATCTGCACTTTGATCGTCTGTTTCACTATTTTGGTACCTTATTTCTAACTTATAGTTATGTTTCTTTCCGTCTTCTATTTCTATACTATATGCTAATATAGTGTCTTGTTCTACATCAGTCTTTGGTATGTCTTCAAATTCTTTCATTGAATATCCACCATCAGTAGAAGTTATTTTATATTGTAGAAAACCTTCTGTTTCAAATGTATTTACTAAATTTTCAAATATAATGTCATACTTATACAAACTTTCACTTTTATTTTCTACACTAAAAGTTTTACTTTCATAATAATCTGGATATATCTCTCCAGTAAGTTCACTATTATCAGTAAATATTACTGCTAACTTTTTTGCTACTACACTTAAATGTTCTTCTTTACTTATTCCATAATTCTTAAAATATGAATAACTTATCCTACTTACTGCCAATACTAATAATGACACACTTAACACTACTACTAAACTCTTTTTCATAATTAAACCACTTTCTAAATATCTGTATTATAGATATTATAGTTAAATTATATATCTTTAATTCAGATATGTCAAGCGAGTGATATCTAAATTAGAGATAATATTTACGGGTGATAAAATGATAGGTAAAATACTTAAGAATATGAGAAAAAGTAAAGGACTTAAGCAAAGTGAGTTATCTAAAATAGTTAATATACCTCAAAATACAATTTCACAATATGAAACTGGTGTAATACAACCTACTTTTGAAATTATTGAAAAAATCGCTAATGCTTGTGGTTTTAAAATTGATTTTATAGGTAAAGATATAACTTTTAATACTACTAACATAGATAGATTAGACATATAAAAAGATATAAGTTAAGTTTTATTCTTATATCTTTTTTATATTATATTAAACTTTTTCCAAAAAATTTTATTACTTCTTCAGAATTTCTATCAGTTATCTTTTTTCCAGTAAACTTCTCTATACCATTTAATATTTCTTTAGCGCGTTCATTTATAAATTCTTCAAAATTATCATTAAATAATAAATCTGTATTAATTAAATGAGATGCTATAAATTCTTTTAAATCACTTTCACTTATTTTTTTACTCTTTATTATTCTTTTAACATATTCACTAGGAGAAGAACCACCTATATATCTATTTGAAGAATAGAATATTGGAGTTTTATTTATAATTGAATTCCATTTTCTCTTATCATAATTTTTTGATATACAATAATCTTTTGGAAATATATGATGTATATCACTTTGTTCTGAAAGATAATTTGATACACTCATTTCTATTCCACTTATCCAATC
>CANRGI010000149.1 GCA_947630095.1 uncultured Bacilli bacterium | reverse complement strand
GGCAGACACTCAGAACTAGATGTTCCCTAAACTTAATACTATCACATATAAAGTGACTTTTCAAGCGAACAGAAGGAACTTCAAATAAAACTTATTGAGTAAGAAAATCTTTACAAATTTTTGTAAGGGTTTTATAATATCCTAATTAGGAGTGATATTATGGATAAAAAATTAAAAGATATTAGTGAAATATTAAAATGGGCTAGATTAATAAATTTAAAAATAGATAAGAAATTATTTAAATTTATAGTAGATAATACTGATATAGTAATTAATGATAAAAGTATTTTATTATTAAATAATGAATTATTAGATTTTGTTATGAAAAACCCTGATTATGACGTTGTTAAGTTTTTTAACACACCATTAAATTTAGATAATAAAACTTATATTAAATATGCTAAACTTATATTAAGTAAAGAAGAAACTTACAGGTCTACTTTAAGATATGCTTTTAGTAATGAAAGAATTTTAAATGATATTAGCCTTACTAATAAATTACTTACTTTTACAGATATAGACATTATGTATGCTTTTATAAGTGCAGTTAGTAAAGAAAATTCAAACCTATATAAAGATTATGAAGCATTAGATATAATATTTAGTACAAATAAATTAAATATTATAAATAAACTAATAGACGAAAGTGTTATACCTTATGTTATAGAAGATAAAGACTTACTTAAAATACTTACTAAATGTGAAATTACTAGCACTATAAATAAATTAGTTAATATATCTAAAGATAAAGTTATTAGAAATGATAAAAGATTACTTGAAATTTTAGTTAAAAATGAATTTCCTAGAGTTAGAATAAACAATTTATTAAAAATTTATAAGAGAGGTAAAGTCGAGCATTTTCTTTTAGAAGAAATAAGCACATTTACTGACGATAAATTAGAAAGTGTATTAAATTTAGTTAATATAGAAGAAGTTATAAATAATAACAAATTATTTACTAAAATTATATTAAAAAGTAGTAAATCTATAAATATTATAATAAAAATGATAAATGATTATGAAATATTAAAAAGTGATAAATTATTAAATTATATTTTAAATATAGATTTAAGTAGCGCTTTAGACCTAGCATATATGGCTCTTGAAAATATAGAAGTAAGAAATAATATAGAATTACTTGATTTTATTATAAATGCTAAATATCCTAAGTATATGTTAGAAATAATTAACATACCTTATTTAAATAATAGATTAGATTTATTAGAAATAATTAATAGAGAAAATAATATAGAAAAACAAAAGATATTAGTTAATTTATTTAGAATAGAAGATATAAGAGATAATAAAGAACTAATAAATGGTATATTAAATTTAAGTTATCATATAATTAAAAAGATAAATAGAGAAACTAAAAATATGAATACAATAGACACATTAAAATACATTAATAATACATTGATTAATGATCATGAAATGGTAAATGAAGACGAAATAGAAAACAAATTAAACCACGCGATTAAAAAGTTAGATGCTCATAGTTTTTTAAATATTTATGAAAATAAGTAAAACTTTAACAGTAAAACTTTAACTCTTGACAAATATATAAAATAGTATTATCATTGTTCTTGCCGCGCGAATAAGGAGAGAGAAAAATGAATAAGAAGATAATTAAAAAGTACAAGGAAATAAAAAGAGAAATAACTTTTAAAATTAAAAGGATAGAGAATTATTTTTATAAGAGAATTAAAGCAAAAAAAGTTAGAAAATTAAAGAGTATTAGAAGTGCAGAAGTATTTAATTATTATACAAAAAACTATAATGAAGAATTACTTGATTTCTTACTTAAAACTAAATTTACTGACGATAAGAAAATTCTTAAATGTAGTGAGTATATAGTTTATCAAATGTCTAAAGAAAGACGTGAATTAGTTAAAAAGGCTTGTTTAAATAAAAAGGTTAATGACGATATGTTAAAACTTTATTATATATCTTATATACCTAGTTATAAAGAGCAAAAAGAATTATATGATAAGTTTAGAAAAGGTTTAATTACACCAAAGAGCGTAGAATATAGATTTTTACCTGTTAATACATTTATGACTAAAGATATTAATAAAATAAAAGAAGAAATTAAAAATGAAAAAGAAAAAGAAATAGAAAGATTAAAAGAATTAAAAGAAGATATTTTATGTCAAGAAAATGCAAATGAACAAACTTTAAAACTTAATAAAAAATTGTAAGAGGGTCACACCTCTTTTTAAATTATTATAAAATTTATTATTATTTTTCTTGTTAGATAAAAAAATGTTTGCTATAATCTATATTAGGTGGTTAATATGGATAATAGATTAGTTAAATTTTTTGATAAGATAGGATATTCTAATGAATTTAGAAATGAGTTTTTGTCTGCTAAAGTTAAAAATGTCATAGTAGATACTCACGAAGAGTCTTGGAAAATATATATAGATATAGATAAAATGATTAGTATAGATGCTTTTAAAGCACTAAAAGAAAGTGATAATAAATTAAGTTCTGTTAAAAAAATTTATTATTATTTTAACCATAATGACTTAAGTTTATTAAAAGATTATTTTATGTATATATTTAATTATTATCAAAATGTATGCCCGATGTTATCTAGTATAAAAGAAGAAGATATAAAAGTAGAAGGTAGTAGTGTTTCCATAGAAGTATCAAGTACGCCTGAAATTACTAAATTAGAAAGTATTAAAGATAAATTTATAGAATTTATTAAGGCTATGGGATATA
>CANRGI010000148.1 GCA_947630095.1 uncultured Bacilli bacterium | reverse complement strand
AGAAAAAACTTTTAAAATAACAAAGTGACTTTTAGTCAATAAACCTGCTTTTAGCAGTAAAACCAAGCCCTGCACTTTAAGTGCAGGGTAGTTGACAAATATATTTATAACTACTATAATAAATAAAAAAGGAGAAGACAAAATGAAAAGGATTTTAACAGGTTTAAAACCAACTGGAGATTTAACATTAGGTAATTATATAGGTGCTATAAAACAAATGGTAAGTATGCAAAATAAGTATGACTCATACTTATTTGTCGCTGATTTACACGCCCTAACGGTGAAGCAAGATAGTGAAGAATTAAAAATGAGGATAAGAAAGTTTATTGCTATGTATATTGCCTGTGGTATAGACCCAGAAAAGAATACTATTTACATACAATCAGAAAATGAATATATACCAGCAATGTCTTATTTACTAGAGTGTACGACTACTTATGGGGAAGCATCAAGAATGATACAATTTAAAGAAAAAAGTAAAGAAAATGCTAACTTTTCAGTAGGTTTACTAACATATCCTATACTAATGGCAGCAGATATTTTATATTGTGATGCAGATTATGTACCAGTAGGAATAGATCAAAAACAACACGTAGAATTAGCAAGAAATATAGCAGAGAGATTTAATAATAGATATGGTAAGACATTTACATTACCAGAACCTATCCTAAATGAAACAGGTACTAAAATATACGATTTAAAAGTACCTACTAAGAAAATGAGTAAGACTGAGGAAAACCCAGTAGGTGTTATAAGTTTATTTGATACTTTAGAAGATATTACTAAAAAAATAATGCGTTCAACAACAGATAGTATTGGTATAATAAAATATGATATAGAAAATCAACCTGGAATATCTAACTTACTTACTATTGCATCTTCTTTAACTAATAAATCTATTAAAGATTTAGAAAGAGAATTTGAAGGTAAAGGATATGGAGAGTTTAAAAAGTATGTTGCTTTAGTAGTGACAGAAGAAGTATCTAAAATACAAGATAAGTATAGTAAGATAATAAATAGTAAAGAGTTAGACGAAATATTAGATAAAGGAATAGAGAAATCACGTAAGTTAGCAAAAGAAAAAGAAAAAATTATGAAAGAAAAAATGGGTACTATAAGATAGGAGAGTATTATGGATATATTAAGAAAATTAACTTATGGGTTATTTATAATAAGTACTAATTCTACTAAATTATGTGGGTGTGTATCTAATACAGTAGTCCAATTATCAAGTGGAGATAAAAAATTAATAGGAGTTTCTTTAAATAAAAATAATTTTACTACTAAAGAGATATTAGATAAAAAGTTATTTTCAGTTTCTATATTAAGTAAAGAAGTATCTAGTGATGTTATAAATGAGTTTGGTTTTACTTCTTCAAAAGATAATGATAAATTTTCTAAATTTAATTATAGTTTAGTAGACGATATGCCTATTTTAAATGAAGGAATAATCGGGTACATATTAGTTAAAGTAGTAAATATTGTAGATGCTGATACTCACTATTTAATAATAGGAGAAATATATGATAGTAAAGTTTTAAATGAAGGAGAAGTGCTTACTTATAAATATTATCAAGATAATTTAAAACAAATTAAAACTAATGGAGTAAGTTATAGATGTCCAGTGTGTGGGTATATACATAACGGAGAATTGCCTGATGGGTTTAAGTGTCCACTTTGTGGGTTAGATGGTAGTAAATTTGAGAAAGTGAGTTAAGATATGAAAAAAATAATTATAATTATATGTTCATTAGTAGTATTAGTTTTAGTATCAATTTTAATATACAATAAATATAATAATATAAAAAAAGAAAATAATAAGTTAGTATATTCTATTAATTATGATAATAGTGAGAAAATAGAAATATATAATAATAAAGTTAAAGTAAATGATAAAGTATATGATTATAGTAAAGAAAGTATAGAAAATTTAAAGGAATTTATTAAAGATAATTTTGGTAATGATAAAGAATTAAATATAGAAAGTAATCAGTTAAATAGATATACTAAAGAAGTATTCGAGGCTTTAGAATTAGGAGAATTATATGTAAAAACTACTATAAAAGATTATGATTATAAATTAATATATGATATAAGTGATAGTTTAAGTTATAATATTTATTTTAAAAATAATAAAGTAAATGTACAAAAGATAAGTATTAAAGATTATGAAATAAAGAGTGTTAAAGAGTATGATATAGAGTTTTCTAGTGATAATATGAAAGTATTAAATGATTTTATAAAGAGAATAGGTAATAGTAATAATTTAATATATAGAACTTATAATTTATATAAAGACGAAGAAGATATAGTAAATAGTATTATATATAATGATAGCAGTTATTTAAAAGATATAGAAAGTAAACCTAGACTATTATATACTTTTAAATTTTCAGGGTTAGACTGTCTTACACCAGAGTTAAGGCTATATAGTGATAATACTTATGAATACTATTATACATTTACTAGTGGTAAAAAAAGAACTCCTAAAGTAGGTAATTATGAATATGATATAACTAAAATAATTGATACAGAAGAAGATAACTATTATAGTGCTTTAGATAGTATGGGTAATAGTTTAGAAGTTAATAGTAAATATTTAGTAGAATTATTAAATAGTATAGATGTAAGATTAGATGTGTGCTTAGTACAAGAATAATATTTACTAAAAGAAATATTTTAGTGTATAATGTTTAGCGAGTTATGGCATTTTTTGATCCTCAAAAAATGGTATAACGTCATTGTACCTAATTTCTAATGA
>CANRGI010000147.1 GCA_947630095.1 uncultured Bacilli bacterium | reverse complement strand
TATACATAAAAAACTAAAAGATAAAAACTCATATCAAACGGTATATGCTAAAAACTTAGGAAGCGCTGCTGCACCAACTGCTGGACTTCATTTTACAAAAGAATTACTAAAACAAATAGAAGAAAAAGGAGTAAAAATATTATATGTAACTTTACACGTAGGTTTAGGTACATTTAGACCAGTTAATGAAGATAACATATTAAATCACGAAATGCATAGTGAATTTTATACTATGAGTGAAGAAGTTGCTAATGAATTAAATAAAGCAAAAGAAAATAAAACTAGAATAATTGCAGTAGGTACTACTACAACGAGAACATTAGAAAGTATAATCTCTAAATATGGCAAATTTAAAGCCTGTAGAGAAGACACTAATATATTTATCTATCCAGGTTATGAATTTAAAGGAATAGATGCACTTATTACTAATTTTCATTTACCAAAAAGTACTTTAATAATGCTAGTTAGTGCCTTAGCAGGTCACGATAACATAATGAATGCTTATGCTCACGCGATAGAAAATGAATATAGATTTTTCTCTTTTGGAGACGCTATGTTTATTACTGATGTTAACTAAATGTAATTTAACATAATTTTTACACACAAATTATCTTATAATATAAGGTATCTTTGTGTTTTTTCTTTACTTTCATAATTAAATTTTATATAATGAAAATAGGAAGTGAAATGTAGTATGGGTAATATAGTAGTAGATGTTTTAATAGCAATAGGTTATTTATTATTTTTTATTATAACACCTTTAATTCTATTAAACAAAATGAATACTAATAAAGAAAAGACAAAATTCAAAAAGATATTCGAGCGAATTTTAATGATAATTATGTACACCGCTTGTTTTATGTCCTTAATGTTCTTTTGTTTTACTATAATGTCTTATGATTTAGATAAAAGTAAAACTTGTGATTTATTATGTACAGATAGAATAGCAAATACTTTATATGCAGGAGTATCTATAATGCTTTTATTTGTAGGAATAATCATATACTACCGAGCAGTAAGAAAAGAAATAAGGGCTTTATTTAGATATAAAGGAGTAAGTAAATATATTTTAACTATAGTTTTACAATTAATAAGTATAGTTTTCTATTTAACTTGTGTAATAGGTATGACAGGTTTAACTGAAAATATAATAATAGAAAATAAAATATTAAGTGTAATGAGAATGGGTACTATGTTATTACTATTATTTATATTGATATTAGATGTATATGGTAATTACTTTATATCTAAAATTAAATTACTAAAAAGCGAGGCATAATTATGGATTTAAATTTTAAAGTTATAAAAAAGAGTAATAAAACAATGGCTAGAATAGGAGAGTTTCATACTAAATGGGGAGTTAGTAAAACGCCAATGTTCATGCCAGTTGGAACTCAAGCGACAGTAAAGACACTTAACCCAGAGGAATTAGAGAGTGCTAAAGCAAATGTAGTTCTTGCTAATACCTATCATTTATGGGTAAGACCAGGAGAAGATATAGTCGCTTCTGCTGGAGGGTTACATAAATTTATGAATTATAAAGGAGGCCCTATCCTAACCGATAGTGGTGGATTTCAAGTATTTAGTTTAGCAGACCCTAAAAATATAAAAGAAGAAGGAGTATATTTTAAAAGTAATATAGATGGCTCAAACTTGTTTTTAAGTCCAGAAGAAAGTATAAAAATACAAAACAAACTAGGAGCAGACATTATTATGAGTTTTGACGAGTGTCCTCCGTATCCAGCAACTTATGAATATATGAAAAATAGCATTGAAAGAACATTAAGATGGGCTAAAAGGGGTAAAGAAGTTCATAGTAACCCTAATCAAGCATTATTTGGTATAGTCCAAGGTGGAGAGTATGAAGATTTAAGAAAAGAAAGTGCTATAGAAACAGTAAAAATGAATTTTGATGGATATAGTATAGGCGGTACTGCAGTAGGAGAAACAAAAGATGTTTTATATAAAGAAATAGAATATTCTACAAAATATCTACCTGAAGATAAAGTAAGATACTTAATGGGAGTAGGAGACCCAATTGACTTAATCGAAGGAGTAATGAGAGGAGTAGACATATTCGACTGCGTAGCGCCCACTAGAATAGCAAGACACGGTAATGCTCACACTAGAAATGGTAAAATTAACTTAAGAAATAGTAAATATAAAGAAGATTTTACACCATTAGAAAGTAATTGTGACTGTTATGCTTGTAAAAATTTTACAAAGGCTTATATTAGACATTTATTAATAAGTGAAGAAGTTTTAGGTCAAAGACTTTTATCAATACATAATATAAGATTTTTAACTAAATTAATGGAAGATATAACTTCCCATATAGAAACAGACGACTTAGAAGAATTTAGAAATGATTTTTATAAAAAATATTATAATAAAGAGGTGGTAAAATGACAAAAAAATGTGCTTGTTTTATATTAACATTAGTAGGACTTTTAATAATAATTTTAACTCAAGTAGAATTAACTATACTAGAAGAAAAAGAAGAAAGAAAAATATCCTACATAAAATCAAATATAGCATCAAGTGCAAAGCAATGTGTTAGAGAAGGTAATTGTAATGAAGGTAATATTACAGTAAATGATTTAATAGAAAAAAATTATATAGTAGAAGATATAAAAGATAAAATAGCATATTATGATGTATCTGTAATAAATACTAATAATTACAATGTTGAAGTAAAAGAAAAAGAATAAATACTAAAATATTAATTTATATATTCAAAATAAATTAATATTTTTTCTTTTTGTATAAAACTAATGTAAAGAAAACATAATAAAATATAGGAATAAAAGAAAATGTTTCTAAGAGTAACAAATTTGTCATTGACAATGATAAGTAAAAATATTAAAATGTAAGTATAAATAATAAAAAGGAGATAAGAGAGTATGA
>CANRGI010000146.1 GCA_947630095.1 uncultured Bacilli bacterium | reverse complement strand
CTGGAGGCGTATATGGAAGTAATAGTGATAAAACTTACTATTATTTAAATAGTAATGGAAGTAGCGTAACTGGGTCCACTTGGTGGTGGACAATGAGTCCGTATTACGCTTATAGCAGTGGCAGCAACGCGTACGTGTTCAGCGTGGGCGGTTCAAGCAGCAACCCTGGAAACTTGTACAGCAACGGCGTCGCCAGTTCGCACGGCGTTCGTCCAGTAGTTTCTCTGAAATCTTGCGTAGAAGTAACAGGCAGTGGTAAAGTAGACGACCCATATATACCTGTAGAGATAAGTGACGAATGCGCTCTAGCAGATAACTAAACACTCTTAGGAGTGTTTTTAATATAGGTGTATTTGTTTGTTATTATATAAAATACAATTAAAAATTTAATTATGAAAATTTTAAAAAATGGGTTGAAAAATTTAATTTAAAAACTTATAATAAAAAATCAAATGGAGGTGGCACATGATTAAAAATAACTTACCAGTAATCTTACTTAAAGGTCTTGTGCTTTTACCTCTCGGTGAAGCAAGAGTAGAACTTAATAATGATATAACTAAAAAGGTAATAGATATATCTAAATTATATCACGATAATCAAGTTCTAATTGTAACACCAATAAACGATTTAGAGGAAAGTCCTGATACTAGTGATTTACCTTCTATAGGTGTTTCTGCACGTATTACAAGTAGAATAGATTTACCTAATGGAAATGCTAGAATAGTATTAAAAGGAATTAAACGTGTAAAAGTGTTAAGTTATGTAAATTATTCTAATGAAAAAGATGTATTAGAAAGTATTATAGTATCTTATAGGGACGAAGATTATAATGAAGTAGAAGAAACTGCTTTACTGCGCAAATTAATTAATGAGTTAGATAAATATATTAGTGAGTCTCCTTATGTATCTAATGCTATTTTAAGTCAAATAAAGGGTATAACTGATTTAGATAAAATAACTGATTTAATTGCTAGTTTTTTACCTTTAACAACTGAGAAAAAAATTGCTTTTATGGTAGATGTAAGTCGTGTTTCACGTGCTAAAAAACTTATAACAGAACTTAATATAGATTTAGCAGTTCTAGCCTTAGAAAATAAAATCGAACAAAAACTTAAAGAAGGTTTAGAAGATATGCAAAAAGATATGATTTTAAAAGAAAAGATTAAAATCATAAAAGAAGAATTAGGAGAAAAAGATAATAAAAGTGATTATATAAATAAAGTAAATGAAAAGATTAATTCTAGTAATATACCAGAAAATATTTTAATGCGTATTAAAAGTGAGTTAGATAGATATGAAGTAACACTAGAAAGTAGTCCTGAACTTTCAGTAATTCGCTCTTATTTAGATTATATATTAAGTTTACCTTTTGGAGTATATACTAAGATAGAAACTGATTTAAATAAAGTTAAAGAAGATTTAGAGAAAACTCATTATGGGTTAAATGAAGTAAAGGAGAGAATTTTAGAATATATTGCAGTTGAAGATAAAAATCAAAATCCAATTTTATGCTTGATAGGTCCGCCTGGAGTAGGTAAAACAACTCTTGCAGAAAGTATTGCTAGTAGTATTAATAAGAACTTTGCTAAAATAAGTTTGGGTGGTATTAATGACCCCGCTGAGTTAATTGGACACAGGAAAACATATATAGGAAGTGGACCTGGTAAAATAATAAATGCTATTAGAACTGCTAAAAGTATGAACCCTTTAATTTTATTAGACGAAATAGATAAATTGTCAAGAGATTATAAAGGAGACCCAATGAATGCTTTACTAGATGTATTAGATAATAAACAAAATTCAAGATTTGTAGATAATTATATAGAAGAAGCAATAAACTTAAGTGATGTTACTTGGGTAATAACAGCAAATTCAAAAGATAGTATTCCTTATGTTTTATTAGATAGATTAGAAATAATAGAAATAACTTCATATTTACCTCACGAGAAATTAGAAATAGCAAAGAATTATATAGTGCCACGTGCTTTAAAATCTAATGATTTAGTAGATAAAGTTAGATTTGAAAACGATACTTTAATTAAAATTATAAAAGATTATACTAAAGAAAGTGGTGTAAGAGAATTAGAAAGATTAATAAATAAAATATTAAGAAAGATAATAAAATCATATAAATTAGAAAATAAAATAGTAGAAAATAAAGTAATATCTACTAGTGATTTAATAGAGTATTTAGGTTTATTTAATGAAATAAAAGAAAAAAAAGATATGTTACCTGGTAGAGTAAGATGTATAGCATATACCCATCTAGGGGGTAATACTATAGAAATAGAAGTAACTTCTTATGAAGGGAAGAGTGAATTTATTACAACGGGGCATTTAGGAAAAGTATTAAAAGAAAGTATAAAGGTAAGTTTATCTTATATAAAATCTAATATAGATAAATTTAAAATAGATAAAAAAGTATTTAATAAAACAATACATTTAAATTTTAGAGAAATAAATATAGAAAAAGAAGGGGCTTCTGCTGGAATTGCTATTACTACTGCTATATTAAGTTACTTATTAAATATACCAGTAAGTGATAACATATCAATGAGTGGAGAGATAACTCTTTTAGGAGAGGTACTTCCAGTGGGTGGTTTAAAAGAAAAAATTGCTGCTGCTTTAAGATGTAATATAGACAAAATATATATTTCGGAGTATAATATGAAAGAAATAAGTACTCTTGATAGTTATGTTTTAGAAAGTATTGAGTTTGTATTTGTTAAAAATTATATGGATATATATAAAGATTTATTTGAAAGGTGATAAGTATGCAATTTAATTTAATTGAAAAAGGTAGAGTTAAAACTATTAAAAAAATTTATAAAGATATACCACATACTCTTATGTATAAAGTTTATTATGGAATAGATAATGTTCCTAGAGTTAGTACTTATATGCTATTAGAAGATGGGTTT
>CANRGI010000145.1 GCA_947630095.1 uncultured Bacilli bacterium | reverse complement strand
CCCCTTTTTTTTTGTCAAGAGGAACATACGTTTGCTTTACACTTTTTGCGATTTTTGCACAGAAATGCTACACATTTGTCTTTTAAATTAAAGAATAACTAATATAATTATTCCCTTATTTTTTATGTTTATTCATCTATTTAAAGTATACTACTAGTTACTTTTAATGTCAACTAAAAAATTAGGATCGCTCCTAATTTTCTACGTGTGTAAATTCTCCACTAAAAGCAGTAGTACCTTTTAATTCATCCCATTTGCTTCCTTTTACTTTAACTACTTTCAAATTTTTACATCCAGAAAACATATTTTCAAATGTTGTTACACCACTTATATCAAAACTTGTTAAATCTAATTCTTCTAGGCTACTGCAACCCCAAAACATAAGCCCCATATTATCTACATTTTCTGTATTAAAGTTTTCTAGTCCTATTATTTTCTTTAATCCTGTACTACCATTGAACATTCTATTCATATTTTCAACACTACTCGTATTAAAATGACTTACATCAATTTCTGTTAAGTTTATACAGCTCCAAAATATTCCATTCATATCAATTACTTTACCCGTATCAAAATTACTTACATCTAATTCCGTTAGACCACTACAATTTCTAAACATACCTGCCATGCTCGTTACATTACCTGTATTAAAACTACTTAAGTCTAGAGTTTCTAAGCTATTACATCCGTTAAACATATTTGCCATATTTGTTACTAAATTTGTATCAAATTGCTCTAACCCTATTACTTTTTTTAAATTAGTACATCCAGAAAACATACTTTCCATCCCTGTTACACTCGATGTATCCCAATTACTTAAATTAAGACTTTTTAAACTTGAACATCCTTGAAACATCCCACTCATTCTTATTACTTTACCCGTATCTAGTGTATCTAAATCTAGTATTTCTAAATTATTACAACCGTCAAACATAAATTCCATATGAATTACATTTGAAGTATCTAAACCATTAAAATTAATTTTTCTTAGTAGCTTCTTTCCTCTAAACATATCATTACTATATTGCGCAGCCAATATATAGTTATCACTATAAATGTATACTATCTTATTCATTTCATCATAGTATGCATTTATACTACCATCACTTGAAACTGAAGTATTTTTTAAACTCGTTAATTCCTCTTTTGTATATCCATTAGGCAACATGCCATCTGACAAAAACGTTATTTCTGTTACGCCAACTTCTCCGACTAATTGGGATATAGTATTGTTAAATTGTCCACCACTTAGAAGTGCACTTTCTTTTATAGTTTTATATAAATTTACTTGATCATCTTCTATTTTTGCATAATATCCATTTATCTTACATTTTGATAGTCTAATTACTTTACCATTCTCTATTTGAACAATACCTTCTTCAAGTCCATTTCCATCATATGATATATATATTTCATTGTCTATATTACTTATTAGTTTTCCATTATTCTTTATAGTATATATTCCATCATTGCTCTTACCGCCTATAACCTCATTATTTAGTAATGACTTTTCTATTGCGTCCAAATAATATTCAACGCTAAGTTTAGTTGATGAGTACTTAGCCTCTGCTATTATATTTATTATTATTGGTACTGCTATTATTGCTATAAATGCAAGTATTAATATTACTGCTAGTAACTCTACTAATGTAAATCCCTCGTTTTTCATAATCTACTCCTCCATATTATTTTCCACGTGTGTAAATTCTCCACTAAAAGCAGTAGTACTTTTTAATTCATCCCATTTACTTCCTTTTACTTTAATTACTTTTAAATTTTTACATCCAGAAAACATATTTTCAAGTGTTGTTACACCACTTATATCAAAACTTGTTAAATCGAGTTCTTCTAGACTACTGCAACCCCAAAACATTGCATTCATATCAAATACTTGACTTGTATCAAACATGCTTAAATCTAAAGCTTCTAAACTACGACATGCGGAAAACATATCACGCATAGTTGTTACTTGCGATGTATCAAATTTCTCTATTCCCTTTATTTCTTTTAAATTGATACAATCCCAAAACATTGCATTCATATATTCTACTTTGGATGTGTCCCAATTACTTAAGTCTAAGTTTGTTAAACTACTACAAGTTTGAAACATACCTGACATATTTGTTACATTACCTGTATTAAAACTACTTAAATCTAAAGTTTCTAAACTACTACAACCTTGAAACATACCTGACATATTTGTTACTAAATGTGTATTTAACCCTATTACATTTTTTAAATTAGTACATCTCTTAAACATGCCACTCATATTAGTTACTTGACTTGTATCAAATCTAGTTAAATCAAGTGAAGTAAAACTATTACAGTTTTGAAACATACCATCCATTCCTATTACTTTACCCGTATCTAGTGTATCCAAATCTAGTATTTCTAAATTATTACAACCGTCAAACATAAATTCCATATGAATTACATTTGAAGTATCTAAACCATTAAAATTAATTTTTCTTAGTAGCTTCTTTCCTCTAAACATATCATTACTATATTGCGCAGCCAATATATAGTTATCACTATAAATGTATACTATCTTATTCATTTCATCATAGTATGCATTTATACTACCATCACTTGAAACTGAAGTATTTTTTAAACTCGTTAATTCCTCTTTTGTATATCCATTAGGCAACATGCCATCTGACAAAAACGTTATTTCTGTTACGCCAACTTCTCCGACCAATTGAGATATAGTATTGTTAAATTGCCCACCGCTTAGAAGTGTACTTTCTTTTATAGTTTTATATAAATTTACTTGATCATCTTCTATTTTTACATAATATCCATTTATCTTACATTTTGATATTCTAATTACTTTGCCATCCTCTATTTGAACAATGCCTTCTTCAAGTCCATTTCCATCATATGATATATATATTTCATTATCTATATTGCTTATTAGTTTTCCATTATCCTTTATGGTATATATTCCATCATG
>CANRGI010000144.1 GCA_947630095.1 uncultured Bacilli bacterium | reverse complement strand
TTATTGTATTTTTTTTATAGGTATATTATACCGCAGAGTTCTTTCTTTTTCTATATCCGATAAATTTGTACTCCGTCAATATTAAAAAGTAATTGACACTAACAATGGGTAAATGATATAATGTATTTGTTAGTAGAAATAACAATTCCGACGTATATTTTTACTACAAAGAAAGTTGGGAGCAGGAGTATTCGTATATAAAGATTAATAACCCTTACATTAAGTTAGTCTTTAGATTTGTTTCTCACTTTCTTTTTTTGTGAAAATGTTTGAAGTTTCTCTAATTTTGTGTTATATTGTATGTATGTGAGGTAATGTATTATGGCAAAAAATAAAAATATTAATAAAAAATCAAGTAAAAGTAGTGTAGAAGAGTTTGATATTAGGAATTTTATTATAGTTAGTTTAATTATAATAATAGTAATATTAGTAGTTTATTTATTAACTGTATTAGCCCAAAAGGCGGGATGGTTTGATCAAGGATATTATAAACCTGAAGTGCCTGAGGCAGAAATTAGTTATGAGAAAATACAAAGTGGTACTATTTTTACTAGAGGAGATGCAGACTATTATGTTTTATTAGCACCTTGGGACGAAGAAGAGGATAACATATATGTAACTGGTGTAGGAGATATTTATAAGACTAAAGATAATCACTTACCAATTTATTATGTTGATTTATCTGATGGACTTAATAAATCTATAATAGGAGATACTAGTACTCCTTATGCTCAAAGTAGTGAGGAATTAAAAGTAACTGGGCATACTCTTATTAGAATAACTAATGGAAGAAATGTTAAGTTTGTTGAAGGAGACGAAAACATAAAGACTGAATTAGGTATATAAAAAAGGGCTTCGTAAGAGGCTCTTTTAGTCTATATTAAAGTTTTCTAAATAAGTTTTATATGCTTTAATTTCAGTTATATTATTTAACATTTTAAATTTATAATTTTTATTTTTTTGTTTCATAATACTTTTAATAATATAATTAGTAAAGTAAGGGTTTCTAATAAACAATGGACCTAATAAGTAAGTAGAGTAGAAGTTTTTATAATTATAACCTTCTTTTTTACTTTTAGAATAAGCACCAAACCCATTAATAACATTAAATAAAGGTTTATCTATACCATAAATAACACCACATCTATTTTGAAAACCTATTATTTTTTCAGGTATAAGATTAGTAGTAAAAACTACACTTCCTACAATTCTAGTTTCATTATGAACTGAATAATAAGGGAATATATCTAAAGCAGGTATTTTTTCTTTATCAATATTTATTATATAAGAACCAAATAATTCCATACTATTGCCTGTAATAAGAAAGTGTTTTCCTTTTTTAATAGATGCTTCTATATCACTTTTATATTTCATTATATCTTTAAGTACTAAAAACTCACTTTTTTCAGTACCCATACCCATATAAAATACATCATAAGCATCAAAATCTATATTATCTCCTATAGTTAAGAAATGTATTTCACATTTTAAGTCTTCTCTTTCAATAAACTTTTTTAAAGCACGTACATTACCATTTTCTCCATATAAATTCATTAAATCATAATATAAATTTGCTATTTTTATTTTTGTCATTTAATTACACCTTCTTTTTTAAGTAAAGACTTTAGTTCAATTTCTTTATCAAAACATACACAACTATAGATAGAACCTTTAGTTTTATTAATTAAAGTAGGTATTAAATCTTCTTCTAAATTATCTATAAGTATTATTTTATTTCTTTCTATATTAGCATATTCCATTCGAGTGAGCATATCATATTTAAATCTTCCAACTAAAATTATCTTATCTATTTGTTTATTATTTAATTCTTCAAAGTCTATATCCCATATCCAACTTATATCATTTTCACTATATCTACGAGAAGAATTATCAAAACCGAGTATTACTGTTTTTTTACCTTTTTCATTAATAATAAAATCTAATGACTGCTTATAACTTAAATTATTTTCATTTTTACTTGCTAACATTTGCCATTTTCTACTATGGAAATCATATATATTTAATCTTTTAGGTTTAAATGTTTCGTCATTAAGTACTTTTAATATATCACTATTTTTAACACCTAATATGTTACATAAAGCATAACTTGCTGTTGTAAAATATGCTGAATATAAGAAATTTGATGGAAGAGATACTTTATGTTTATTAATATAAATAACTGAATTTACTATATCTATATTATGTGCTAGATAATCAGGGTTAGTTCTTTTAAAATTACATTTAGTACAGTAGTATGAACCAATATGTCCATAGTGATAGAATTTATATTTAAGTTTAGTTTCACATACTGGGCAGTAAGCACCATCTAAATTATTTAAAGTAGTTTTAACTGAATAGTCACTTTTGTCTATTCCATAAGTTGTAATCTTGCCTTTATGATGTAAACTAATCGCTTTAACTAAAGGGTCGTCTTCATTTATAATTAAATGAGTATTATCTTTTATAGAACTTTTAATAACTTCTTGTATATATTCTGGATGTGCATTTCTTGGAGGTTGGTCTCTTGTTATATTAGTTATTACTAAGTGAGTTAATGTAAAGTTTTTAACTACATCTTTTATATATCTTTCATCTAACTCCATTAAAAGTACATCTTTTTTAAATTTACCAGAGTAACTTGTATTTTTAATAATTAAACTAGCAATTGCAGAATACACATTACTTCCATTTTTATTATAGGCAACAGTTAAATTATTATTTTCTAGTATTTTAGAAACCAACTCAGTTGTGCTTCCTTTCCCACTTGATCCAGTAATACCAATAATTAACTTAGGTAGTTTTATTTTAGATAAAACTTTAGGATATACTTTTAAACTTATATATCCTCCTATAACACTACCGTCGTGCCCTAAGAGTTTACTTAAGCCACTTAAAAATTTACATAGAAAAACAGCTAAAAACATTCTCATAATATCACCAATATTATTATATAATAATTATTAAATTTTCTAAAGATTTTTTGTGTAATAGTGTAAAATAAAA
>CANRGI010000143.1 GCA_947630095.1 uncultured Bacilli bacterium | reverse complement strand
CTCCAGAAGAATGGGGAGGAGATACTATTTATGTTAAATTATCAGCCCATACAGGAGAAAATGTATCATTACTTTTAGAAAATATTTTAGCACTTGCTGAAATGTTAGAATTAAAAGCAAACCCTAATAGATACGCTACTGGTACAGTTATAGAAGCAAGACTTGATAAAAATAAAGGTCCAGTTGCTACTTTATTAATTAATAATGGTACCCTAAGAATAGGCGACCCAATAGTAGTAGGTTCTTCTTTTGGTAAAGTTCGTACATTAAAAAGTTCAAATTCAATAGATTTAACAGAAGCACTACCTAGTACCCCTGTAGAAGTAACAGGCCTTAGTGAAGTACCAATATCAGGTGATAAATTCATGTCATTTGAAACAGAAAAAGAAGCACATCAAGTTGCCTTAAAAAGAGCAAATATTAAAAAAGAAAAAAAATACACTACTAATGCTATTAGTTTAGACGATTTATTTGACCAAATTAAAGAAGGTAGAAAAGAAATAAATATAGTATTAAAAGCAGATGTTAAAGGTAGTGAAGAAGCAGTAAAAAATGCTCTTGAAAAGATTAATGTCGAAGGAGTGCGTGCTACTTTAGTAAGAAGTGGAGTAGGTGCTATTACAGAAAGTGATATAGTTCTAGCCAGTGCTTCAAATGCTATCATAATAGGTTTTAATGTAATGCCAGATGCAAAAATACGTGAGGCAGCAAAGAGTTATAATGTTGAAATAAGACTTTATAATATTATCTATAAAGTTATAGAAGAAATAGAATCTGCTATGAAAGGTATGCTAGAACCAGTTAATGAAGAAATAAGTGTTGCAGAAGCAGAAGTAAGACAATTATTTAAGTTCTCTAAAGTAGGTACAATAGCCGGTTCTCACGTAACTACAGGTACTCTTAAAAACGCATCTCTTATGAGATTAATACGTAATGGAGTAGTAGTTTATGAAGGTAAAATTGCTTCACTTCAAAGAGAAAAAGACCAAGTTAAAGAAGTAAGAGAAGGATTTGACTGTGGTATCACTATTGAAAACTTTAACGATATTAAAGTAGGAGACGTCATTGCTACTTATGAAATGAAAGAAGTTGGTAGATAATGAAATTAAAAGGAGAAAGAGTAGCCTCTGATTTATTAAAAGAATTAGCATTAATTTTACTTACAGAAGTAAAAGACGAAGATTTAAAAAATGTTACTATAACTTATGCAACAGTAACTAATGATTTATCTAGTGCTAAAGTATATTTTACGACATTAGACGACGAAAAAAGAGAAAAAGTAATAAAAGATATGAACAATGCAGCCCCTTATTTTAGGAGTGAACTTGCTAGTAGACTTAACATTAGACATATTCCAGAATTAAGATTTGTATATGATAAATCAATAGAATATGGAAGTAGAATTGAAAGTATAATTGACGAAATAAATAGTAAATAAATGAGGGAGAAATATGAAAAAGATAATTAATTATAGAGAATTAGTTTTAATTCCATTAGTAGAACTAAACAAAAGTAAAAGAGTAAGTATAGACGAAAGTCAAGTATTAGATTATAAAGAAAATTTAAATATAATTTTTGACCAAATGGATAAACATATTATGATAGATACTTATATAACAAGTAAAGAAAGATTTGAAGAAAATTATAAAAATTTAATTAATATATATGAAAAAAATGGTATTACTAAGTACTCATTAAAATCTTCTGCTAATATAGAAGCACTAGATACTGCACTTATTAATATTTTAGGTTATGATATATATTCTATAATGACTAGTAGTGAAGCCTTAAGTGCTTTTGTAAAAACTAAAAAACTTATTATGTCTAAGAGAGGTTAATATGATACCATTAATTAAATTTGAACATCTAGTATTAGTCCCACTTTTAACTTTATATGAAAAAGAAAATAAAACTGTTATAGATAGTGAGAGTTTATTTAGATATAAAATTAAATTAGCAAATATTTTATCTTATGATTTAATAAGGGTAGATTTTGAAGTAGGAGAGTATTCTCGTAATAACTTTAAAACGAATTATAAAGATTATGTTAGTGTTTATAATGATAATGAAAATGTATATTATAGTTTAAATAAAGATATTAATTTAGACGATATATGGAATAAAATTTATTATGAAATACCTTCTAATATAATTGAATATATGACTAATAGTTTAGCAATTAATGTTTTTGAAACAGATAGAATTAAAACTTTAAATAAAAAATAAACCATTTATTTTAATGATTTATTTTTTTTTTAACTTAAAATCTTTATTAATTGTATTTAAATATAAAAACATATTTTTAGCATCTTCTATTATATCATAACCATTTATATCCATTTCTTCTGGTTGACAAATAATTATATCGTTATTTTTTAAATCTATAATATCCCTAATCATATCATAGTTAGCAGTTTTCCCGTATCCTACTTCCCATTCCTTAGAGATATTAGGAGTACCTTCTCTTAACCTAAATACTAATCTTCTTAAAAAAGATGGATTACATAAAGGAAAATAAAGTTTTTGAATATTTAATCTTTCGTCACTTCTTTTAAGATTAAATTTAGCATAATGCACTTGGGGTAATACATAAGATAAAGTAAAAATATGTAATTCTACACCAAAACCAATACTCTCTAATATATCTACTAAACTTAAAGTAATAGCCCCTCGATTATATATCTGCTCAGTTGTAACTTTCCCAAGTATACTAGCATTATAATAGATATCTATATGTTTCCTAGTAGGATAATCTCTTATAAACATTGAAAGAGGATTACCCTCTAAATACGCTTTTACATCAGGTGCATATCCTACATAATAGTTGTGTTGTCGTCGTGTCATATTATTAATTTTTATATAATTTTCTAATTCTAATTTTAAATCAACTAGTTTTTGAAAATCTTTATGTTCCCCATACTTACATAAGTTTTTTGCTTCTTCTAAAGATAAAGTTTTACAAAATTCATAATCTTTACTTTCACTAGCAAGATTACTAAATACATTTCTATTTATCTCTATATTATCTAAATAATTTATAAATTCATTTAAAGAATTAAACTCGAACTCCATAATTTTATAATTATTTTTATTATAATATTTATACATATTACCTCTCTAACTTTAAATTTTTA
>CANRGI010000142.1 GCA_947630095.1 uncultured Bacilli bacterium | reverse complement strand
AGTATCTTTCTGAAATTGAAAGTGAAAAAAGGAAAAAAAGTTTTAGTTTAGCAATATTAGGAAGGATATCTGATGCTTTAGAAATTGATATTAAAGATTTTTTTAATGAAAATAAAGGAGAAAAAAATGATTAGATTTAAAGAATTAAGAGAAGAAAAAAAATTATTACAAAAAGATATTGCTAATTTACTTAATGTTTCACAACAACATTATTCTAGGTTAGAAAAACACGAAAATGAACTTGATTATGATGGATTAAATAAACTTGCTAATTTTTATAATACCAATATAGATTATTTACTTGGATTTACTAATGAAAAAAAAGCACACAAAAAAAGTATCCAAAACTGAATACTTATTTTGTAAATGATATAAGTGCCATTTGTCTTGCTCTTTTAATTTGTTCTGCAATATATCTTTGATGTTTAGCACAAGCACCTGTCATTCTTCTAGGTAATATTTTACCTTTTTCATTTATATACTTATTTATAATAGGTACATCTTTATAATCAACAGGTTTTCCTGCACACATTTGACAAATTTTCTTTTTTCTTGGATAAAATTCTTTCATTATTTTCCCTCCTCACTTAAAATGGTAAGTCGTCGTCACTTAGTGAAACTTCACTACCAAAATTCTTAAATGGGTCCTCTGTTGAAATATCTATGCCATTATCTTGACTTGGTTCGTCAACATATACTGAACTAGTAGTGTCTACATAAGCATTTACTGGAGTACCACCTGTGTTTCCATCTCTCCTAGAACTACTCATAAACTCAACATTTTCTGCCACTACTTCTGTGACATATCTTCTTTGTCCATCTTGTCCGTCATAAGTTCTAGTTTGTATTCTACCATCAACACCTAGCATACTTCCTTTACTTAAATACTTTCCAACATTTTCTGCTTGTTTTCCAAAAATAGAAACATTAATAAAGTCAGCATCAATATTACCTTCTCTATTTCTAAAATTTCTATTTATTGCAACCGTAATAGATGCGACACTATTTCCATTTGGCAAAGTTCTAACTTCAGGGTCCCTAGTTAATCTACCGACTAGTACAACTTTATTCACTACTCTTCCTCCTTAATGATTAAATGTCTTAAAATCTTCTCGTCAATTAATGCTTTTCTATCAAATTCTTTAACAGCATCACTTGTACATTCAACATTAAGTAAATGATAGTTACCTCTTACTTGCTCTTTAATTTCATAAGCAAGTTTTTTTTGTCCTAAATCTTTAGAACTAACTATCTTAGCACCCATATCAGTTAAAACTTTTTCAAAAGATTTAACAGTATTGCTTATTTCGTCTTCTGTAATATCTGCTCTTACAATGAACATAATTTCATATTTATTCATTATCTTTCACCTCCTTATGGTCTTTGGCTTCAAATCTAGTTGAAGCAAGGAGCATTTGCTCTTTCAGAACGTATTATAACAAATCAAGCATTAAATTACAAGTATTCATATTAAATTTATTTTTAATATTTTTCCATCTGCGCCTAACAGGCGGGCTCTTCCCTTTTTATTCCAAGCACTAGATGTAGTAACAGAAACTAAATATTCATTACCATCTACTAAACAAGAGTTTATTCCTTTATTTAATTTATTTCCTTCATTTGTTATTGAAACTAGTACTAAACTTTCTTTTAATATAGAACTAGTCAAATTAGCAAAATCATAATATGGATATATTTCTATGAATATAGTATTTCTAATAATTTTAAAGAAATCATTTATATTACTTTTATTTAATTCTTTAGTTTCTACTTTATATTTAATAAAATCATTTAAAGTTTCTACTAATTTATTTTTTTCTTTTACTATGATTTGATTAAGATTATGGTTATATATATAATAAGTTTTATCTCTACTTAAATTTTTATTATTAATAAAATCAATTATATCTTCTATTTTATTATTTTTATCTAATACTTTAAAAAGAGTATCTATATATTTTTCATAATAAAAATCTACTTCATTAATTAATATATAATTAGAAACAATAAATATTTTATTTACTATGTCATAACCATTTATATAAATTATATATTTTTTATTTATTTTTAAATTGCTTAATTTATTTATTTTATAATCTACTTTAAATCCTAAAAATCTATTACTTCTTACTAAATAATTATTATCATTTTCTTTAAGTATTTCTATTTGAAATTCCATTTTATGACCGAGTAATTTTTCTATATCTAATACTCCATCAGTAATATATTTAGTATCTTTTATTTTATCAAAAAATTCTTCTATACTAACAATATATTTAAAATAAGTACTATCATATATCTTTAGTCCATCTTTTATGTCAATAGAATTTATCATAGTATCAAATGTCTTTAAAGATAAATCAGTAAATAATAGTTTAATTTTACTTTCTGAATAACTAAAAATTTTACTTGTAAATATGTTATTATTTCCTAAATAATCTAAAAACATAATAAGTTTATCAGGAAAATATAATAATTTATCTATAACTCTTTTTGTTGAAGTAAGTAAATATTTATAATTTAATTTATTTTTAAATGCTATATAAAAATTATCTTCTAAAAATTCTGGTATTTTTTCTATATCTTTTAATTCTTTTAATTTATCAAAATCTTCATTTTCCATATAACTTATTAACATATCATAAATTTTTTGCATTTCTAAACTATATGAACTTATTTTACTTTTTAATAACTTATCTATTAATATTAATTTATTATCCATATCATAATCATAAATATAACTATTAACTACAAATATTTTATCTATTAATAATTTATATAATGAATTACCTACATATTTAATATTATTTGCTTTTAATATATTTATTTCATTTACAATGTTATTTTCGTCTATATTTTTTATATATAAAGGATAATTATTTAATTCTCTTATTAATTCTTCTTTTAAGTTAATATCTTTATTTAAATATAATTCTATTAATTCGTCTAATGGTAATATATATCTTAGTAGTGTATTCATATAAATATATAAAGTATTTTTAATACTATAATTTTTTAAAACTATTTCTTTAAATAATTCTTTTACTTTTAAATAATATTTATCTCTTTCTTCATTTATATATGGTTCTGATGCTTTTATATTAAGGTAATTTATATTTATATTAGCATCTGATATAA
>CANRGI010000141.1 GCA_947630095.1 uncultured Bacilli bacterium | reverse complement strand
TTTTCCCCTTAATAAAATATTATATATGAAAGCAAAGTTATTATCAACCAAAACTTAACTAAAGTAGGAAGCGTGAATATTTACAAAAACATACACACAACACCAACTTTTGTGTATAAAAAAGTAAATTATTTTAATTTCATAACCCCCATATCTTTTTAATAAAATAAATAAAAAAAATTAGCACTCAACTATTGACAGTGCTAATACAAAGTGATACAATGTAAATGTAAAAAGTTATAAGAATACTTTTTACGGGTATAAATAAATATTAGATGTGCTACCTATTATGATAACACATAACGAAAGGAAGTTGATTTATATGTTTATGATACCAAGAAAAAATGAATTTGATTTATTAGAGGACATGTTTGATGACCCATTTTTTACAAGAAGAGAAAACAAACTTATGAGTACAGATATTGAAGAGAAAGACGATTCTTACGTTATTGATATTGACTTACCAGGATATTCTAAAGAAAATATCAAAATAAAAGTAGAAGATGGTTATCTTACAGTTAATGCAAAAACATCAAGTAGCAATGACGAAAACAAAAAAGGTAGATATGTTCGTAAAGAAAGATATTTTGGAGAATGTTCAAGAAGTTTCTATGTAGGAGAAGAAATAGAAACAGAAGACGTCAAAGCAAAATTCAAAGATGGTATACTTGAACTTGTAGTTCCTAAAAAAGAAGAAAAGAAGGAACTTAAAGAAGCAAAATATGTTCAAATTGACGAATAATAATTAGAAAGTAAATCTTTAAAGGTTTACTTTTTTTAGGAGTTATAATGAATAATATAAATGATATATTAGATAAACTTAAGTTATCAAAATTTAGAAATAGTTTTCATTTAAAAGAAAAAGATAAATTATATGTAAAAGAAAAGGGTATAGAAGAAATAAGAAAACACGCTTATAATTTTATTACAACACGCCTTGCCCCAAGTTATATTCCAAATGATGGAAAGCAAACACCAACTAAAAACCATCCAGTCTTTATAGCAGAACACGCGACAGCGACTTGTTGTAGAAGTTGTTTATATAAATGGCATAAGATACCTAAAAATAGAAAATTAACAGAAGTAGAAATAAACTACATAGTTGACCTTATTATGGAATTTATAAAAAGAGAAATGGAAAACTAATTGCCTAACAAATGTATAGGAAATTTCATAAATATTTCACAATTTTATTATCTATGATATAATGTAGATAATAAAAGGAGGCAAATAATATGAAAAAATTAAGTTTAGACAAAGCAAAAGTAATCGTAGCAATTCTTTTAGTTGCAGTATCTACATATCCACTTTTAAATATTAGTCCAATGCTTGATTTTCTTGTAACAAGAGTACTTTTTAGAATATGTATACCATTAATACTTATGACAACAGGATATTTTACTTTAAAAGAAGGCTTAAAAAAGAAACGTGTTTTAGTTGATTTTACAAAGAAAATATTACTAATTTATGGTTTAGCAATATTACTATATTTACCTGTAAATTTATACATTGGTACATTTCACGATATGACAACTTTAGAAGTATTAAAAAGTCTATTTATTACTGGAACATTTTATCATTTATGGATATTTCCAAGTCTAATTTTGGGAATATGGCTAACATACTTTATAATTAAAAAATTCCAAAATAAACACGCGAAAGTTATATTTATTGCTTTATTTATGTTAGGTTTACTAGGAGATTCTTACTATGCAGTTATAGAAAATTTCAAAATAATTGATAGTATTTATCAAGTTATATTTGATATATTTGACTATACTAGAAACGGAATTTTCTATGTTCCTATATTCTTATATTTAGGCTATCAAGCACAAATAAATAGATGGAAATTAAAAAGAAAAAACAATATTATAATGTTAGTAGTATCAGTTATATTATTACTTTTAGAGGGATGTCTTTTACATAGATACGGTATGCAATATCATAATACTATGTATGTTATGCTAGTACCTGTAATGATTAGTTTATTCACAATGCTTGTTACTTACGGAAGTAAAGAAGAAAATAAAGATTATAGATTACTAGGCTTATTAATTTACATTTTACATCCAATGATGATTTTAGTAGTGCGTTTTTTAGGCGATATGTTTAGGTTAGAAAACTATTTCATTGATAATAATTTACTTCATTTTGCATTTGTATTAGTTTTAACACTTGCTGTTTGTATATTGCTTATGTTAATAAAAGAATATTTAACTAGAAAAAACGCTAAAAAAGTAGTAAAGAGTATAAAAAAATTAAAGAATTAATAAATAAGAAACAAGGTTAAAAGTAACTTTGTTTTTTTATATCGATTAAAAAAGATTTATTAATTTTAAAATAAATCTTTGTCATTAGGGGATATAAGGCTTTTAGGATAAGGCTCTCTATTATCTGTTCTATAAATTAGGTAATCTACACTAGTTTTATAGAAGTCAGCAAGTTTGTTAAGTATTTCAGCAGTAAGAGCAGTTTGCTCAGTTTCAAAGTAACTATAATTTCTTTGCGATATACCAAGTTTTTGGGCGATATCTACCTGCCTTAAGTCATTATCTTCTCTTAAGTCTTTTAATCTATTCATAAAACTCACACTCCTCATATTTTTTAATGATATATCTTGAGAAAAATATAAAAATATGTTATTATGTATGTATGAAGTAAAACTTCATACAATAAAAAGAGGCACACTTAGGTTTATGCCAGGTGTCCTCAGCCTTTATAAATGACTAAGAGCACCCCTGTAAAAGATAAGATGCTCTTGGTTTTTTTATGAACCCCCTGAAATCTCCAAGTTAATCCCTGAAGAGTATTACCAATATAATAATCAGTAATACCAAAATAATAGCGAATATAACTAAGTACTCCACTAAAATTCTCCTCCATAGGCTGCACCTCCTCCCATAACAGGCTGAGGACAAGACACCTAACTTCTAAATGTACCTCTGGGTATAACTATATCACATTTATAAGCATAAAGCAAATGTGCTAGATTTTAAAAATTGAAGTTAAAATTTAATGATTTTAGTACTAACATTAAGTACTATTTTTTCTTTTTGGACAAATCTATATACAAAAAACCTCTTGAAAATTAAAAATTGTAAAATGAAAAAAATTACAAAAATTTTACTAATTTAACTTAA
>CANRGI010000140.1 GCA_947630095.1 uncultured Bacilli bacterium | reverse complement strand
AGGCACAGAAAAACACATAGTAAAACCACTATGCGTTCGTGTATGCAAAAAGATAAAAGATTTTTTTAGTCTATAATAACCCCCCCCATATCAAACAAATGTACTGTCAAGTTATTTCTTCTCATATTTCTCTTATCTCCTCTTTTTATTATTTATACTTACATTTTAATATTTTTACTTATCATTGTCAATGACAAATTTGTTACTCATAGAAACATTTTCTTTTATTCCTATATTTTATTATGTTTTCTTTACATTAGTTTTATACAATAAATTATGTTAAGTTTAACATAAAATATAAAAAAGTATAGCCTATTTTTAAACTATACTTTTTATCTTTTATTCTTCTTCTTTAGGAATAATTATAATTTGTACTCTCATTACTTTACTTGTATAAGTAAGTCTTACATCACTACCCGTTACATATACAGGTACTTGATATGTTCCTGCTTCTGTATATCCACTTAAATCTATATATGCTTTTATTGCATCAGGGTCATTAGTTATATCTATTTTATCAACTAAACTCTTAACACCTTTAACAGTTACAGTCACAATTGAGTCTTCTTGAGAATTTGCTTGAACACTAAACCTTGGGTCTAATCCTTCTGTTTGTATTTGTATTCCTTCAAAATCTTTACTTGTTTCGCCTTCCATAGTTACCGTTATAGTAACAGCAGTACTACTTATACTTCTTGCTCCACTTGGTTTATTAATTGGCATTTGGAATACTTTATCTTCACTTAAACCATTAACATCTATTTCAACTACAACTTCTTCTAAATCTTTAAGTAAAGCATCGTCTGCATAAACAGTAACTTCTTCAACACTACTTGTTATACTTGCTATTGCAGACCCACTTCTAACCTCTCCAACAGGCACTACTTTAAGAGGTACTGTCTTACTTGGACTAGTTATTGTTATAGTAGCAGTTACTGTCTTAGGAACTATCTCTATTCCTTTTATTTCTTGTCCATTTTCGTCATAAGCAATTAATTTAACATTTTCTAATGTATAAGTATTTGCTTCAGTTGCATTTAAAGCATTAACATCTACTATTGCTTTAACACTAGCAACTGTATCTAATTTCTCTTGATAACTCTTTATAATTATTTCGTCTCTATCTAATTTAACATCACTTACTACTAAAGTTTCGTCTAATTTATCTGTATTTATTACATCAGTCGTTAAAGTTACAAACTTACTTACTTTAGGATAAACTATAACTGTAACACTACTTGGATTAAGTTCATAATTAAGTGTATTTATAGGTTTATTATATTCTAAATTAACTTTATGAGTGCCTACTCCATAATTAGATAAATTTAATGTTACATTATGACTACTTAAATCTTGTGCTAAATATAAATCATATTTTCTACCAGTAAGTGTTATATTAACAGACTCTGGTAAACCTTCTACTACATATGCTTCTTCGTTATATTCTACTGTAACAGGTCTATTAGTAAGTACTATTGCATTGGTTGTTGAAATACCTATTAATTTATGGTCTACTGCATAAAAACAAAAGAAAGCAAGTAATAATGATAAATAAAGTAATACATTAGGTTTATTAAGTAATCTATCTATAATTCCACTTTTAAATGAAAGTTTATCTTTTATAAAATATGCTACTCTACTAACAGGCGTTATTAGGATTTTATCTATTGCTTTAAATAACCCACCAAATATCTTTTTTATAGGATTAGTTTTCATTTGTCTTTTCATTTTGAGTCACCTCCTCATTTCCATCTAGTGTTTCACTTTCAGCATCAAAGAAAGTTTCTTTTTTAGGTTGTAATGCTTCTATTAACATCATTCTAGCATCTTCAAGTGTTAAATTATAATTTAATTCGTGTTCACACGCTATACTAACTCTTCCTGTTTCTTCACTTACACATATTGCTATTGCATCACTTGTCTCTGCTATACCTAAAGCAGCCCTGTGTCTTGTTCCTAATCTCTTACTTATTGAAGAGTTAATACTAGTAGGAAGTACTGCTCCTGCACAAGATATTCTATCTCCTTGTATTATAACAGCCCCATCGTGTAAAGGATTATTAGGGAAGAATATTGAAATTAATAATTCACTACTTATATCAGCATATAATTTATTAGCAGCCTCAATATATTGACTTAAAGCATAATCTTTTTCTATAACTATTAAAGCGCCTATTCTATTTCTTTTCATATATTCTACTGATTGCATTATTTCATATACAACTTTTTCTCTTTCGTCAACAGTAAGTACTTTATGTCTACCTAATAATTGACTTCTACCTAAGTTCTCTAATACATTTCTTATTTCAGGTTGGAATAATACTATCAAAGCAAGAGGTGCCCATTCTATTACATATTCTAAGAATAAACCTACTGTATTTAAATCTAACCACTCACTTAATAATTTTAATAAAACAACAATTAATATACCTTTAAATATCAATGTAAGTTTTACATTATTCTTTATATATTTCAAAATATAATATATTATAAACCAAAGTATTCCAACATCTAATACTTTAGTAAAAATATTATATACCTGTGTTAATGTCATAACATCACTCCTCACTTATATAATTATTATAATATAAAAAAGATATATTTACTATATCTTTTCATATTTCTTTTTACAACATTTACACTTATTGTAAAGTATTATTATTGTTAATATTATTCATATTAGATATATCATTAACACCATTTAAGTTATTATTATAATATGAATTATTATTAAAATTGCTATAATCTTGTGCTACATTTTGATTAGTATTAACAGGTTGATTACTAATAGGTGTACCAAAACTTTGGTTCATAGTATTAGTAGGTGCTTCACTTACAGGTGGCATATTAACATTACCTGCATAGAACTCTATTGGTTGCTCAGGTTGAGACATACTATTTTGTCCTAGAGGTTCTACTTGCATACTTGCATTTGCTGTACCTAAAGTTGCTTGCCCACCCATATCAACAGTATTACCTATAACTTGTACATCATTATTAGGAGTAGCATTAGGCATTTGATTTGGTACTTGATTAGGTATAGTACCAGCATTCATTTGATTATCACTTTGTATTGCTTCTCCTTTAAATTCACTTTTCTGGCCACACGCTCGATAAACGGCATTTTGAAATGAATTCCCGTATTCCATGTAGCG
>CANRGI010000139.1 GCA_947630095.1 uncultured Bacilli bacterium | reverse complement strand
AATAAAAAAGTTAAAAATGTATCCTATGAGTTTATATGAATCAGGAGATTCTACTGGAGATGTTTCTTTAAAAGATATTTATAATAATAAAGTTAAAAGTAAAAAAACTAAAGATATTAATTTAAAAGATATTATAAAATTAGTATTAAGAGGAGGGTTTCCTGGAAGTATAGATGTTCCTTTTGAAGAAGCAATAAAGTTACCTAAAGAATATATTAAAGAAATAATAGATACAGATATAAATAGAATAAGTAATACTAAAAGAGATTTAAATAAAATGATGCTTTTACTTAGAAGTTTATCTCGTAATGAATCTACTACTTCTTCTATTGCTAAATTAAAAGAAGATATAAAAGGGGTAAATAACTTTGATATAGATGTTAAGACTATTAATGAGTATTTAAATGATTTAAGTAAACTATATTTAATAGAAAATCAATTACCTTTTAATTCAAATATTAGAAGTAGTATGAGAGTAAAACAAATGGAGAAAAGACATTTTGTAGACCCTTCTATTGCTACTAGTTTACTTGATATGACAGTTGATAAATGTGTTAATGATTTACTTACTTTTGGGTTCTTTTTTGAAGCAATGGTTATAAGAGATTTAAGAATATATGCTGAAGCAAATAATTGGAATTTATTTCATTATCAAGATTATGATGGAAATGAATTTGATGCAGTAGTAGAGTTTGAAGATGGAAGTTATGCTGCTTTTGAAATAAAACTAGGGGCTAAACAAATAGAAGAAGCGGCTAATAATTTAATACGTGTTAGTAATACTATAAAAGAAAAAAATGGAATACCACCTAAAGCATTATGTGTTATATGTGGGTTATCTAATGCTATTTATACAAGAAGTGATGGGGTTATAGTAATACCAATAACTGCTTTAAAAGATTAAAAATTTATATTAATTATAAGTTTTTTCTTTTTAATTTTATGACACTAAATGGTAGGTACGTTTAAAATATTAACTCTAGCAGCGGCTATTAATGAAGGGTTAGTAAATATCTTTGAAGAACATTACTATGATAGTGGTAAAATAAATGTAAGTGGTACTACACTACACTGTTGGAAAGCAGGAGGGCATGGGGAGCAGACATTTTTACAAGTTGTAGAAAACTCTTGTAACCCTGGCTTTGTAGTACTCGGTAATAGGCTTGGAAAAGAAAAGTTATTTCATTATATAGACGAACTAGGTTTTGGACGTAAGACTGGGATAGATTTAAATGGAGAAAGTAAAGGGATACTTTTTGATTTAGATAAAGTAGGACCTTTAGAACTTGCTACAACAGCATTTGGGCAAGGGGTAAGTGTGACAGCAATACAACAAGTAAGTTCAGTTAGTACAATAATAAATGATGGAAAGATGTATACTCCTTATATAGTAAAAAGTATCAGTGAAAAAGATACTGGGGTAGTTTTAGAAGAGTTTAAACCTGTTTTAAAGAAAGAAAATGTTATAAGTAAAGAGACAAGTAGTTTAGTTAGATATGCACTTGAAAGTGTGGTTGCTAATGGAAGTGGGCATAATGCTTATATTGAGGGGTATAGAGTTGGAGGTAAAACAGGGACTGCCCAAAAGGTGGGGAGTGATGGAAGATATATGGTAGGTAATTACGTTTTATCTTTTATAGGTTTTATGCCAGCAGATGACCCTCAGTTAGTTATATATATTGCAATAGATGGGGCTAAAGGTGTAACTCAATATGGAGGAACTGTTTCAGCCCCAATAGCGGCAGAAGTACTTAAATCAGCAATAAATTTATATAATATAAAAGGAGATAGTGAAGGGTTACCTAAAGAGTATTTATGGTATGAAACTAAATATGTTACTGTACCTGATGTTGTTAATATGACAAAGAAAGAAGCAATTAAAAATTTAAATGGATTTCAAGTTGAATATAGTGGTGTAGGAGATAATGTAGTAGAGATTAGTCCTAAAGCAGGTACTAGGGTAAAAGAGGGTAGTATTGTAAAACTATTGTTAAATTAGTATTAGATATTTGTAAGTTTTAAATTTTAAATGTATAATAAGGTTAAAAGGAGTTGTTTTTATGCTTATTTTAGCAAAATCTATATTAGGTTTAATGGTTGGCTTTTTTATATCAGTATTTTTAGGGTTTTTTATGTTACCATTACTTAGAAAATTAAATTTTAGACAAAGTGTTAGTAAACATATAACTGAAAGACATTTAGCAAAAGAAGGAACACCTACAATTGGTGGGTTAATATTTATTATTCCTACTATTATAACTATGGCACTACTGTACTTTAAAGGAAGTATAGAGATATCTTCTTCGTTAATAATAGTTATGTTTGTATTTATTTCTTATAGTTTACTAGGGTTTGCTGACGATTTAAAGAAAGTTTTAAAACATAATAATGATGGGTTATCTATTATGCAGAAATTAATTGCACAGGTGTTAATTGCTTTAGTATTTTTCTATATATATATGAAAGATGGGGGTTCTACACACGTGGTGGTAACTTCTATTGGGCTTGATGTAGATTTGAAATGGCTTTATGGGTTATTTATATTATTCTTGTTAGTGGGGTCTAGTAATGCTGTAAATATAACGGATGGGGAAGATGGACTTGCAGGAGGTCTTTCCGCGATAGCGTTTTTAAGTTTTGGTATTATTTCTTGGGGTACTTCTTGGGTAAAAGGATATGAAGAAATAGCAATATTTTGCTTTATATTAGTTGGTACTTTATTAGGGTTTTTAGTTTATAATACACACCCTGCTAAAGTATTTATGGGAGATACTGGGTCACTAGGACTTGGGGCTACTTTGGCTGCTGTTGCAATTCTTACTAAGCACGAATTATCTCTTGCTGTTATAGGAGGAGTATTTATAGCAGAAACATTATCTAGTTTTATACAAATAATAAGTATTAGAAAATTCCATAAAAAAGTATTTTTAATGGCACCTTTACACCATCATTTTGAAAAATTAGGATGGGAAGAAACTGATATTGTAAAGATGTTTTGGATAGTTGGTTTTATGCTAGGTATGGGGGCTATATACTATGGTGTATGGCTATAAAAAAATAAAATGAATAAAAAATAAATAAAAAGATAAACTATAACTATAAGAGGGTTATAGTTTTTTTAAAGTAAAATATGTTTGTAATAATAAGAAAAAGTTGTT
>CANRGI010000138.1 GCA_947630095.1 uncultured Bacilli bacterium | reverse complement strand
CAGTATTATTAATAGTAGAGGGTACAAAAGATGAATTTGATTTATTAAAACAAATTTTTAGAAATGTTTTACATTATAACTATATTGAAAAAAATAGAAATCAAGAAAAATTTAAAAATTATGATGAATTCATAATGAAAGGTAATGAAAATTCTAAAGTAATAGTAATAAATTCTAAAAATTCTAACATATCATCTATTGAAAAAGATGAAAATTATTTAAATGAAATATATAAAACACTATATAATGAATATCAAATTGACATAAAAAACATAAGAGTTTATTTTATATGGGATAGAGATTATGCATCAAATCCTGCATATATTATAGAGTCTTTAATAGAAAAATTAACTAATTCACTAGACACATTAGATGGACAAATGCACGGCTTATTACTATTAAGTTATCCGTGTGTAGAAGCATATATAATATCTAATTTCGATAAGAAAACATTATTTCTTAAAGAAAAAAATTTAAAAAAATATATAAAGAATAATGAATTAAAAATAGAAAAAATAAATAAGCATAGTATTCTAAATGCAGTTGTAATGATGCATAAAAGTTTGAAAAAATTAGGAATTAAAACTTATGACTTAGAAGATTTTAAATCATATTCACTAAATATTTTTAAAAAACAAGAATTAATTTTAAAAGAAAAAGATTATTATTATTTACTATCATTAATTTCTATTATTTTCTTAGATACAAATATAATAACAATAAAAGAGAATAACTAAATAGTTATAAACTTTTATTTAAGTAATTATACCCAAACCTATCTAACAATGGGTATAATTACTTTAAAATAGTCTTAATGTATAATTCTCAATTTATATACAATACTAATAATATGTCTAATTTAAAAAAGTACAATTTATTTATATTTATAACAAGTTTTGCTAAATCATTAGTAGAACTTTTTATTCCTTTAATTTTATATGATAAAGGCTTTAGTATTAAAGCAATTATCTTTTTTTCTATGCTAAAATACTTATTTTGCTCTTTATTTATTCCTTTAACTGTTAAATTAGGTAATAAACTCAAATTTACTTTTCTAATGATTATAAGTAGTGTCACGTTTAGCATCACTTATATTTATCTTAATTTTATTAAAGAAAGCATTTTCTCTTTATTTATATTAGCATTTATCTTATCTATTTATTTAGATTTCTACTGGGTAAGTCGCCATATATTCGGTCTTACTATAATAAAAGACAAAAAAGCAACAGACAATGTAAGTCTTTATTCAATATTTTCTCTTCTAGGTACCATACCCGCGACTTACGTAGGCGCCTTCGTACTCGAGCACTTTGGCTTTATAGTTTTAAACGTAATAGTTTTTATACTGATGTTCTTAAGCGTAATTCCACTTATTAAAATGAACAATGTCTCATTTAAAACCGAAACTAAAGTAAAGAAAATAATAAAAACATTTCCAAAACAAAATTATATTTTCTTAGTACTAAACCAGTTTCTCTATATAATCACATCACTTATTCCGTTATATACTTATTTATACATAAAAAAAGAATTTAACTATATTGGCTTAATAAATATCATAAGTGGCCTTGGCAGTGTAATTTATATTTATATTTTAAGTAAAAAAATGGATAAAAACAAAAAAGATTATCTAACTATATCTATGATTTTACTATCTATTATCTATTTATTTAAAATAAGTATAAAAAAGTCTACTATATTTCTTTTTATTACCTTCTTTGAGGGTATAATGAGGTCTACTTTAGACACAATAATATTAAGGAATACCTATGTTTATGGCAAGAACTATAGTGTAGTAACATATATAGGATTCATAGAATTTTTAAATAATATTATTAGATTTATATATTTATTTATATTTTATCTATTTAATTTTAATTTAAAAATAATTTTATTTATAAGTATTATAGGACTATTTATTAATTCATTTTTTAAGTTCGACGATGGCAAATACGGATATAAAAAAGAAAGCTAGTATTAACTAACTTTCTGAGTTTCAGTTTCTTTATTAGATTTATTTTCTTTAGACTTCATATCATCTTTTTTATTAATGTACTCTTGGAGTATATAGTTGATATGTGCATTAAGACTTCTTCTATCTCTGCACGCTTCTTCTTTTAGTTTATCATAGATGTATTCGTCTAATCTTAAAGTAAAACTAATTGTGTACAACCCATCCCTCGCTTTCTTTTTAAATTAATGTCATTATAATACTTGATAAAACGAAATTAAACTAGTTCTAATTTGGTGTCAAAATGGTATTGATTATAATATTATTAGTAAGAATAATAATAGTTAGTGCTGGTAACAGAAAGGAGCATTATATAAATGAAAAAAGAAATTATAGTAGGAGTAGTTATTTCTTGTTTAATAGTTTTAATAGGAGTAACTTATGCTTATTTCACAGCAGACATAGAATCCCACAAACGCCGTATTTACCTAGCCGCAGGGCAGGTTGAGATAATTTTTGAGGACGATAATTCTTTGTCAGAAAATATTACAACTGATTGGACAGCGACAAAAAATTTTAGCATTATTAACAATAGTGACTCAGATTTTACTTACAATATTATTATGAAAAATTATCAAAATACACTAGCTTGTTATGAGTGTTTAGAGTACAAATTGACCTCTTCTGACGGTGGTCACTCCATAAATGACTTTGTGCATTTTCCTCAAAATTTGACACTTTCCGACAAGGTTTTAGTATACAATATAACTGTTCCTAAACATACAACTCACACATATCAAATGGATTTAAGATATGTTAAATCAGATACAATAGACCAAACTGAAGATATAGGAAAGACAGTAACAGGTTCTGTTTATGTAACCGATGGTTCAGAACCAACTAACTTTAAAGAAAAACTTTTATCAGACAACAAAGTCGTAGGATCAAGAACGAATTTTTCTGTAGTATTTACTCCAACAGCGGAACAACCATCTGGTTTATATAGAGAGTCTGATCCAAACTTTTTAGAAACAGATGTCCCTCATTATCAAGATGTTTATTATTTTGTAGGTGATGTAGACAATAACTGGGTAAAATTTGGAAAAGAAGGAGAAGAAGACATATGGTGGAGAATAATAAGAACAAATGAAGACGGAAGTGTAAGATTATTATATGCAGGAAAAGGAACAAATGGTCATAATACTAGTGAGGGATATATAAG
>CANRGI010000137.1 GCA_947630095.1 uncultured Bacilli bacterium | reverse complement strand
GCAAAGTATGTAAGACATACACTAGGTATGAAAGAAAAAGAATATAGACTTATGCTTTCTACTTTAAGACGTAAAATAAATATTGTAGAAAGAAATCTAACTGAAAAGACTTATGATAATATAGATTTTTCTAAAGTTCCTACAAAAGCAATGATAAAGTATAATAAAGCATTTATTAGAAATATGACTACTGCTTATAAAGAATACATACAAGAAGTAAAAAATAATAAAAGTAAAATTAATACTAAAGGTTTATTTTGTTATGAAGTAATTAAAAAAGTTTTAATAGGTAAAACTGATGGAGAATTATTAGACTTAATGTGGAAAAATCAAAAAGATATATTAAAAGGAGTAGATAAAAATGTATTAGTAGTCGCAGATACCAGTGGTTCAATGACTGACGATAGTTTTATCCCTCTTGCATCTTCCATAGGTTTAGCAATTTATATAGCCGAGCGAAACACAGGAATATTTAAAGATAATTTTATAACATTTTCAAGTAGACCAATTTTGCAAGAAATAAAAGGTTCTAGTATAGTAGATAAAGTTAGAAATATTAAAGCAATAGTAGAAAATACTGACATAGATAAAGTTTTTGAACTATTACTTAATACTGCTAAAGATAATAATATTAAAGAAAGTGAAATGCCAAGTCATATCATAATAATAAGTGATATGGAATTTGACCAAGGAGTAATGTCTAAAAAAGGCACTAATTTCCAAGGATGGAAGAAATCTTTTGAAAAAGCAGGTTACACTTTACCAAAGATAATATTTTGGAATGTAAATATGAATACTAAAGGTTATCCAATTTCAAAATATGATAAAGATACAGTCCAAATTAGTGGTTTTAGCCCTAATGTATTAGAAAATATTTTAGACTTTGATAAAATAGACCCAACATTAACAATGCTGAAAGTACTTGAAAGATATATAAAAATGTTAGAAAGAGAGTAGCAAAATACTTTCTTTTTTAGTATAATATAATTTGTTAATAAAGGAGTATAAATGAAAGAAACATTAATAAAAAGATTAGGAGTAAATAGTGAATTAATTAATCTTATTTTAGAAAATAATACTTTAAAAGATACTAAAGATTTAAAAGTTACTATTCCCCTTAATATGAAAAAATATAAAAATAAAATATCTTCATATAGTGAAGTTATGAAAGAGTATTTTAGTGATTTTGATATTTTTGTTTTAACAAAGACAAAAGCCCAAAGTAGACTAAATTATTTTCTACCATTTAAAAAGAAAGATAATCAGAAGATAAATACGATATCCCCTTCTTTTTTGGTAAAAAAACAAAATATAAAACTTTTAATAAACTATAAAGAAGAAAATATATTAGAAATAACAGAACTAAAGAAGGTTAAAGAGCAAGAATTTATAATAGACAATGTAAAATATAAAAAAAAGAACCAAATAAAATTAAAATAATATCTAAAAGTATTGCATTTTATTAAAAAATAGTGTATATTATTTAACGAAACGTGCCTAGGAAACTTTCGAAGCCTTAGGTCTTTTTCATTTCACGGGGGGGATAGAATGGTTAAAGAATTTAAATCAACAGAGGAATTAATAAACATATTAAATTTAAAAGGTATATCAATAAAAGATAAAAACAATGTTAGATATTTAATTGAAAAGTATTCCTATTACTCTATAATAAATTCTTATAAATGGATATTTAAAACAAATGAAACTTACAAAGATAATGTTTCATTTGAAGAAATATTTGCAATGTATATGTTTGATAAAAAACTAAAAATAATAATTCTTAAATATATTCTTGAAATAGAGGCTATAATAAAAACTAAAATAGCAAATTTATTTTCTAAAAAATATGGAATAGAAAATTATTTAAATATCAATAATTTTGATTTAAAAGAAAATAATTCTAATTTAGAACATATAGAAAAATTAATTGAAGAAATAAACAATGAAATTGATAAAGGAAATGGTAAACACGATGCAATAACTCATTATGTGAACAAATATGGATTTGTCCCTCCATGGGTAGTTACTAAAATTTTATCTCTAGGGATTATTAGTAAGTTCTATGGTTTAATGAAACAACAAGATAGACAAGAAATTAGTAAACAATTTAATATAAATGATAGAATATTAAAAAATATACTTGGAAATTTAGCATCAGTTCGTAATATAGCGGCTCACGACGATAGACTATATACTTATAGAAGTAATTTTTATATTAGATTAGACAAAACTAAAAAATCGCCACAGAAAGCGTTACATACAAATATGTTCATAATAATTAAATCATTAGAAATATTATTGGAAAATAATCAAGCAATAGAAATGAAAAGTTTGATTTCAAAAGAATTAGATATTTTAAAAAATAATTTATCTTCAATTACTATTGACGAAGTATTAAAAGTGATGGGATTTGATAAGGATTATTATATTACATAACTATTTATTAGTAGCATATAATAATATTGAAACGTGCCTAGGAAACTTTCGAAGCCTTAGGCCTTTTTCATTTTTATAAAAAATAAGGTAAATTCTCAAAGTAAATACAACTGGTATAATAAAAATTGCATTTACTGTGAGAATTAAGAATTATAAAAAATAATTAAAATAAATATTTACAATTTTAAAGTTTATCTATATAATGTTGCTAAGGAAGTGGAAGTATGAAAAATTTTTTCAAAGAATTTAAAGAATTTATTTCAAAAGGAAATGTCATTGATATGGCTGTCGGTGTTATAATAGGTGGAGCTTTTAGCAAAATAGTAACTAGTTTAGTAAACGACATAATAATGCCTTTAGTAGGTATCATAATAGGAGGGCACGATTTTTCAAATTTAGTACTTAAAGTAAAAGATGCTAAAATTAATTATGGAACATTTTTACAAAATATAGTTGATTTCTTAATAGTAGCATTTTGTATATTTACAGTAATTAAATTAATAAATAAATTAAAAAGACATCCTAAAGAAGAACCAACACCAGTTGAACCTCCAAAGAAAAGTGACGAAACTTTATTACTAGAAGAAATAAGAGATTTGCTAAAAGAAAATAATAAACCTGTTGAAATAAAAAAAGAAACTAAAAAGAGAATAAAAAATAAATAAAAAGATAAACTATAACTATGAGAGGGTTGTAGTTTTTTTGAGTTTAAATATGTTTGCAATAATAAGAAAAAGTTGTTGACAGTAATAAATAAAAGATATAAAATGTAAGTATAAATAATAAAAAGGAGATAAGA
>CANRGI010000136.1 GCA_947630095.1 uncultured Bacilli bacterium | reverse complement strand
ATTATTCTAGTTATTCCACCTTCTGCTATAATTTCATAATTTAAATATGACTCGTCAAGTCCCGCATGAGGCCAAGCAGCCTTTATATTATTTATCATAACCGCGATAGGTCTATCATTACTATCCTGATTAAATATAGTTAATTTTTTTTCTACTTCTTTTTTCTCTACTTTTTTACTTTCTTTAGGTTCTTCTTCTCCATTAAAAAATGTTTTATATCCAAAGAATACTCCACATCCGACTATTAAAAAGCCAAAAACAACTAATACTTTTTTCATAATTCTCTCCTATTCCTATATATTAAGTATAAACCTTTTACATATTTTTTAAAACAAAAAAAAGTACAAAGACGTAAACTAAATGTAATAATATAGTAAAAATAACTAATAATATAATTAGGTGATTATATGGAAACTTTAACTCGCTCGGTTGTTATGTTTATTTTACTTTTTATATTAGTTAAATTACTTGGTAAAAAACAAATTAAAAGTCTTACTTTATATGATTATGTTTTAAGTATAACAATAGGTTCAATAGTCGCAGATACTATTATAAGTATAGATACTCCTTTAATTAATGGAATAATTGCTTTATCTATTTTTGGTTTAATAGGTTATATTTCTTCTATTTTATCTTGTCATAACCATAATATAGAAGAGATAGTTGATGGTGAACCTTTAATTTTATTTGAAAATAATAACTTTTTATATGATAATTTAGAAACTGCTAAGTTAAGTGTAGCCAAAGTACTCGAGCATTGTAGATTAAAAGGATGCTTTGATTTAAGCAATTTAGAGTGTGCCATTTTAGAGCCTTCTGGAGATATATCTATTCTTTTAAAAGGAACGAGCCAACCTATTACAAGTAATGATTTAAAATCTAATATTAAAAAGCAAAGTAAAAAACAAGAATTAAATTATAATATTATAGTTGATGGAGAATTAAATATAGAAGAATTAAAAAATGCTAAAAAAACTAAAACTTGGTTAAATAATTACTTAAAAGATAATAAGAAAAAAATAGAAAATATAACCCTACTTTCTATTGATAACAATGATAAAATCACTTTATTTGAAAAAAATACAAAAAGTAAATAAACTTCATTTACATATTAATAAAAATTTGAAATTAATAAAACTCTTCCCTAATGGGTTATTACCCACTTTTTTTAATAAAAAAATAATTGACACAAACATCAATTACATAATAAACATATTTGGTGGAGCTGACGAGTAGCGAACTCGTGTCCGAAACACCTACCATACTGACTTCTTACAAGTTTAGTTGGTTTGTAATCTCAAAAAATATTATGGAGAGCCAACATTCCTATATTTTTCAAAGTTTAGTAATTTTCATTACATACCCTAAACAAATATGTAATATAGTTCGCTTTTATGAGTCCGACAACTTCTCTCGCGAACAAAGAAAAGGTCGAACAACCCACTAACTTAAACTAAGCAAAAGCAGGTTCAAAATTGTAATCGTTTCCGATTATTTTATTTTAGATTTATAGTATCTCTACTACTTGCGTCATTACGTAGCATTGTTCCGTCGAAACAAAACAGCCCCATCTAACTACATTTATAATTATACCAAATATTTTATTATTGTCAATACACAGCCAGTACGTTTGTACTTATTTTATTTTATATCTACTTTCTCTATCTAAATCTCTTTTTTTAATTGTCTCTCTTTTATCATATAATTTTTTGCCTTTACAAACACCTAATAACACCTTTGCTTTACCTTTAGTAAAATACATTTTTAAAGGTATTAATGTATATTTATTATATGTTATCTCTTTATTTAACTTTCTTATTTCACTTTTATGAAGTAATAACTTTCTTTCTCTTCTTTCGTCGTGATTAAATCTATTTCCTTCTTCATATTTTGCTATATACATATTTGTAAGTAATACTTCCCCATTTTTAATTCTAGCATATGCTTCGTCAAAATTCGCACTACCTTTACGAATACTTTTAATTTCTGTCCCTTTTAATTCTATTCCTGCTTCTATTTCTTCTATTATAAAATAATTGAATTTTGCTTTTCTATTTAATATTTCCATCTTTTGCTCCTTCGGTAAGCATAAAGTCAACGTGTCTAGTTTCCTTACTAGCAGCAATACATTTTATATGTACTTTATCTCCTAACTTTAATATAACTTTTTTCTTTCTATTAGTATAATAAAGTCCATCTTCACTTAAAGTATAATAATCATTTATGGTATCTAAACTTACAAAACCACTTACATAATTAGTTGTTTCAACAAAAAAACCATTTTTAGTAAGTCCATCTACTACAGCATCATATTCTTCCCCTATATGATTTTCCATATATTCTGCTATTTTCATATCGTTTACTTCATACTCACACTCATCACTTCTTCTTTCAGTCATACTTATATGTTCACACACTTCTCCAAGTCCTCTACTTAACTCTTCTAAACTAACTCCCATATCCCATTTAAATATTACAATTTTTACTAAATAATGAATTATTAAATCACAAAATCTTCTAATTGGACTAGTTTCGTGAGTATATTTTTTACTACCAAGTCCAAAATGTCCAATATTTTCAGTACTATAAATTGCTTTTTGCATACTTCTAAGTAATTTTCTATTTAATACTTCATAGTCTTTAGCATCTTTTAGTTCTTCAAGTATCCTTTGTATATCATTATTAGTAATATTGTCATAATCTAAATGAGCATTATAAGTATAACCTAAACTAGACATAAATTTCATAAATTCTTCCATTTTTTTAGGACTAGGTTTATCGTGTATTCTATAAATTGCCTTATCTGTTTTCTCTGTAAGTAATTCTATAACTGCTTCATTACTTGCTATCATAAAGTCTTCTATTAAATTCTCTCCTACACCTTGCTCTCTTTTCTTTATATCAGTTACTTTACCATTACTATCTACTACAAGTTTAATTTCACTTGAATAAAATTCAATTTCTCCACGCATTATTTTCTTTTTCTTAATTAATTTAGAAAGTTCTAACATAGTTTTTAAATCTTCTTCAAATTCTTGATACCCATCTACGTGTTCTCCATTAAATATTTTATTAACGTCGTCATAATTCATTTTCTTTCTTGATTTAATTATAGAAGGTATTACTTCTTTACTTATTATATTACCTAATTTATCGTATTTAATTAATGTAGTAATTGCACATCTTAAAACATTAGGATTTAATGAACATATCCCATTACTTAATTCTACAGGTAACATAGGTTCTACGCGGTCTGCCATATAAGTAGAGTTTCCTTTATTGT
>CANRGI010000135.1 GCA_947630095.1 uncultured Bacilli bacterium | reverse complement strand
GCAAGATGGTGGGATTATTCTAAAAAGAAATTTAATATTAATGGTCGTGTATGTTTAGAAACTATGATACCTTTTGGAGTATTAGGAACGTCTATTGTGTACATTATAAATCCTTTGTTTTTAAAGTTAATTAATTTTATGCCTTTGATACTTAGAAATGTTTTGGCTATTATATTATTAATAGTATATATAATTGATAATATGGTATCATTTAATGTAATGAACAAGATTAAACTTGAAATCGGTAAACAAAAGGCTGATAATACCGAAGTAATAAAAACATATATAGTTAAATGGCTTCAAGATAATTCTTTTTGGTATCGTCATATAAAGAATGCTTATCCTAAATTTAAAATAAGTGAAAAATTAAATAAAAATATATTAAAACATTGACAAACATAGTTTTGTTTTATAAAATTAAATTAAGGGTGACATTATGAAATTAAAAGATATAAAAGGTTTAGGAGAAAAAAGCGAAACATTACTAAATACACTTGGAATTAATAGTGTAAATGATTTACTTGAGTACTACCCTTATAAATATATTGTATACTCATTAAATGACATAAGAAACTGTAGTGATGCTCAAAATGTGATAATAATAGGAAAAATAGATAGCGCTCCTATAGTTAGACGCTTTAGTTTAAAATTTAATAGTGTTACATTTAGATTATTTTCAAATAATAAAATAGTTAATGTTGTAATATATAACCGTGCGTTTATGGCTAAAAATTTTATTCCTGGTAAGATAGTTACAGTAATGGGTAAATACGACGAAAAGAAAAATACAGTAGTTGCTAATAACATTTTATTAAGTAAAATAGAAGAAGGTACTATAGAAAGCAGGTATCACTTAACTCAAGGAATTACAAATAAACAACTTACTAAATATATAGATACAGCATTAAATACTAACTATGACATATTAGATTACGTTCCTAAAGAATATAATGAAAAATACAAATTTATTAGTAAAAATGAGGCTATTAGAAAAATACATCACCCGAATAATATAAATGAATTAAAGCAAGCAAAACTTAAACTAATTTATGAAGAATTATTTGTATTTATGTTTAAGATAAATTATTTAAAATATGCTAAAACTAAAGAAAATAATAAAACACCAAAGGTAGTAAATAAAGAATTATTAGATAACTTTTTATTAACTTTACCTTTTTCTTTAACATTGGACCAACAAACCGCAGTACAAGATATACATAAAGATTTGACAAGTAGCATACGTATGAATAGGCTAATTTGTGGGGACGTTGGAAGTGGGAAAACTATCGTAAGTGTAATTGCATCGTTTGAATGCTTTTTAAGTAATTATCAGGTTGCCCTTATGGTGCCTACTGAAATATTAGCAGTACAACATTATGAAAATATAAAAAATCTTTTAATAAATACTGATATGAAGATAGAACTATTATTAGGTAGTACTAAAAAGAAAGATAAAGAAGTTATTTATAATCGTTTAGAAAATGGAGAAATAGATATGATTATAGGTACTCATTCATTATTAAATGATAAAGTAACTTTTAAAAATTTAGGGCTTGTAATTACAGACGAGCAACATCGCTTTGGAGTTAACCAAAGAAATTCTCTCAGAAATAAAGGATCACTTCCAGATATTTTATATATGTCAGCAACTCCAATACCTAGAACTTATGCTTTAACTATTTATGGAGATATGGATGTATCACTAATAAAAACTAAACCTAATGGTAGAAAAGAAATAAAGACTATTATAAAAAGTGAAAAAGAAATAAAAGATATATTATATATGATGTTAGAAGAAATAAAATTATCACATCAAATTTATGTAGTGTCACCACTGATAGAAGAAAGTGAAGATAATGAGCAAAAAACTGTAACTGAATTAAAGGAAAAATTAGAAGATGCTTTTAATCATAAAGTTTCAATAGGTTTGTTACATGGAAAACTAAATAAAGACGAAAAAGAAAGAGTAATGAATTTATTTAAAGAAGGCAAAATAAAAGTATTGGTATCAACTACAGTAATAGAAGTGGGTGTTGATGTACCTAATGCAACTATGATGGTAATATTTAATGCTGAACGTTTTGGACTTGCTACATTACATCAATTAAGAGGAAGAATAGGAAGAAATAATTTAAATTCAACTTGTATATTAGTTGGAGATGAAAAAAATAAGAGATTAGAAGTTTTAAGAGAAAGTACAGATGGGTTTTATATAACAGAAAAAGACTTTGAAATGAGGAAAGAAGGGGATTTATTTGGGCAAAGACAAAGTGGAGATATGACATTTAAAATAGCAGATATTAAAAGAGATTATAAGATTTTACTTGCTGCAAAAGCAGATTCTGAAAAATTTCTTGTAGAAAATATAAGAAATGACTTTAAAAATTATGAAAATTATTATAAAATATTAGACACAATTAAAAGTTTAGATTAAAGGAGTGAGAAAAATGGGAAGAGCACATGAGGTTAGAGCAGCATCAATGGCTAAAACAGCGGCTGCAAAGTCAAAATTATATTCAATATATGCAAAGGAGATTTATCAAGTAGCAAAAAATGGAGGTACAAATCCTGAAGGAAATCCAGCATTAAAGAGGGTTATTGAAAAAGCAAAGAAGGAACAAGTGCCAGCAGATGTCATTAATAGGTCAATAGAGAAAGTAAATAAAGGAGCAGGAGAAGATTACACAGTTTGTGAATATGAGGCATTTGGACCTGGTGGAAGTAATTTAATAATAAAATGCTTGTCTGATAACGTAAATAGGACTGTTGCAAGTATAAAAACAGTTGCTAATAAAACAGCAGCAAAAATAGCTGGGCAAGGTTCAGTTTCATATATGTATGAAAATCTTTGTGTATTAGGTTTTAAAGGACATAGCGAAGAAGAAGTAATGGATACATTATTTAATGCTGATGTTGATGTAAATGATATTGAAGTAGATGGAGATTTAGTGTTAGTTTATGCTGCACCAAATGATTATACAAAAATGAAAACTGCACTAGAAACTGCTTATCCGAATATTGATTTTGAATTAGACGAGATTGGAAAGTATGCTAAAGATATGGTAACTTTAGAAGGAGACGACCTAGTTGCATTTAAAAAGATTTTGGCAATGCTTGACGAAGTTGATGATGTAAGCAATGTTTATCATAACGTTAATTTATAAAAAAAATAAAAATTTTATTGACATTTTATAAAAAAAATTATATCATTTAATTAGCATAGTAGATGAAATAAATACTATGCGGATCGCTCTTACGATTAAAAGGTGAGAGTGTATTCAACCAAAACCCCCTGAAGGAGCCGAAAGGCTCCATTTTTGTTGAAATTACAAGGGTTTTTAATAATCAAAATCAGT
>CANRGI010000134.1 GCA_947630095.1 uncultured Bacilli bacterium | reverse complement strand
TCATTATGTATTACTACTAAGTTTGCTATTAGATATTCTATATATATATCCCCGCTTACTCCTTCTACTTCTATATAAGCATAATCTCCTTCTTTCTTAACTTTATAACAATTACTAGTTTCATTATTACACTCATTTATAGTAGTAACTTCTTCATTAAATTTTTGATAATCTTCTTTATCACTATTTATAACACCCACTTTTTCTATCTCAATATTACTAGCATTATAAATAGTAGTTTTAGTATAATCTAAATTAAATTCTTTTAAATCACTATTTTTAAATCTAATAGTCCTTTTTAAATTATTACTACCACTTATTATTTCTCTTACTTTCATATTACCAGATATATCTATATTAGCGTCTACTAATACATTTATATCTTCTTCTTTAGCATTAATACTAAATGGAATAATTAAAGTAATTACTAATAATATCCATAATACCCTTTTCATAACGTACTCCTTCTAAAAAACATCTTCGTTTTTAAACTTAAATATTTTAGCCACTATGCTACTTGGGAATTTATTTACTAATTTATTATATTTTATCACTTCTTTATTATAATTTTCTTTAATATTATTTAATTCTTTTTCATTATTAGTTAATTTTTCTACTAAAAGATTATATTCACTTTTCTTTTTCATATCTTCTCTATATAGTAAATTAAACTTATTTATTGCTTCACTTAGTAAATTAGATGCTTCCATACCTTGCTTATTAGTATTTGCTACATTAAATTTATTTCTAGCATCTATTACACTTTTAAGTACCTCTGCATTACCGCTTTCATTTTCTTTTATTACTTCTACCATTAAAGGAATAAGTAAAAACCTAGTCTTTAATAATTCTTTTACATCACTAAAAGCACTTATAACCTTCTTTTTATTATTTTTAAGTTTAATATAACTTAATAAAGTAAATATTACTAAAATTAATAATAAAATTACTAAAACTATAATAGAAATTATTAAAATATTTCTCACTAAATTCACTCCCTAACTACCATTATACTATAAAATTAACAAATTCTAAACAGAAACTATTAAATTTAATAAATATATTTAAAAACGAACCATAAATAGTTCGCTTACATATTCTTAAGTTTAGCATCATATTTACTGACAATACTATCTATTATTTTATTAAATACTACCATTACATCTTCTTCTTTTAATGTTTCATTTTCGTCTAAGAAAGTTAAAGTAAAAGTTAAACTTCTTTCATTATCTTTAATGTATTCATCATATACTACTACATTAGATAGTATCTTACTAGAAGCCTTTTTAATGTCTTTAATTACATCTTTACATAAAACATCTTTATTAAATATAAATGATACATCTTTTTTTATACTAGGATATTTACTTAAAGGTTTAAATTTCATATGTCCAGTTTTAATACTATTTAATTTACTTAAATTAATTTCACATACATATACATTATCACTCATAATTGCTGGGTGTAATTTACCTATAAAGCCAAGAGTTTCCCCGTTTACTATTATATCAGCACTTTGATAAGGATGTAATTCTTTTTCTTCTTTATTTATAGTAAAATCATATCTACCTGCATATCCTAAATAATTAAGTAAATTCTCTACTATACCTTTAATATAATAAAAGTCTACACTTATTTTAGTATTAATTCCACTTATTAATTCCCCACTCATTAAAATAGATAATTTATTTTCTTCTATATATTCATTACCTTCTTTATAAAAAGATTCTCCTATTTCAAATATACTTACATCTTTATTATTTCTAGCACGGTTATATTCATATATTTTAATTAAAGATGGTATAATACTACTCCTTAAAGTATTTACTTTTTCTATCATAGGTTCTAATACAGTTATATGATTAACTTCTCTATCTAAAAACCTATCTGCATCTTCCTCATTTATTAAGGAGTAACTTATTACTTCATTAAGTCCTAAAGATGCTAGACGATGTTTAATTTCTCTTTTATATTTATTAACGTGCCCTGGTTTAGTAGGTGCGATAGGTAATTTTGCTTCTAATTTATCTACTCCATATATTCTACCTACTTCTTCTATTAAGTCTTCCTTTATACTTATATCTCTTCTTCTAGTAGGTACAGTTACAGTTAGTACTTGATTATTTTTACTAACACTAAACCCTAGTCTATTAAATACATCACATATATCTTCTTCACTTATATTCATACCTAATACTTGATTTATTTTATCTACTGTTATCTCTATTTGAGTATCACTTCTATCTAATTTTAAATACTCGTGAGTATATTCACTTACTTCTGCATTTGGATATTTTTCTAGTAATTCTTTACTTCTTTCCATAGCATAATAAGTCATATTGATGTCTATTCCCTTTTCAAAACGATTAGATGCTTCACTTCTAAGTATCTTTTTACTAGTCCTTCTAATAGAAGCCCCATTAAAATGAGCACTTTCTATTAATATATTCTTAGTTTTATCAGTTATTTCAGTATTAAGTCCCCCCATAACACCCGCAAGACAAGTTGCTTCTTTTTTATTGCATATTACTATATCTTTACTACTTAATTTTCTCTTTACTCCATCAAGTGTAGTAAATTCTTCTCCTTCATACGCCATACGGACACCTAAATAATCTCCTACTTCGTCTGCATCATAAAAGTGAAGTGGTTGCCCAGTTTCTAGCATAACATAGTTAGATATATCTACTACGTTATTTATTGGTCTAATGCCTGAAGCGATTAATCTATTTTTAATAAATAATGGACTTTCTTTTATAGTTACATTTTTAACTCTACCTAATAAAAATGCTTTAGAATTTTCTGTATTTACTTCTAATTTTACTTCTTCTTTAAAGTTATCTTTTACTGTATTATAATTTGGTTTATGAATATTTACTTTTCTATTATATATAGCCCCGACTTCATAGGCAAGACCTATCATACTAAGTCAGCACGATTACTAGTTAATTCAAAATTAATAATTTGATCGTCTAATTCCATATATTTAAGCGCATCTTCCCCAGTAGTCGCATCATTTGGTAACTCGTGTATTCCATTTATATCTTCTTCACTTAAAAACTTTTTATCAAGCCCTAGTTCTTTTATACTACAGCACATACCATTGCTTTCTACTCCCCTTATAACACTTTTTTTAATTACTCCATCAGGAAGTACTGCCCCATCTAAAGCCACTATTACTTTAATTCCTTCTCTAGCATTAGGTGCCCCACATACTATTTGTAACACTTCACTACCTATATCAACACTCAAAACGTGCAAATGGTCACTATCTGGATGGTTTTCACATTTAATTACTTTACCTATAACTAACTTACTAGCCCTTATTAAATCTCCAGCATCGTCATACTCATTTCCTACATTAGTATGACGATGC
>CANRGI010000133.1 GCA_947630095.1 uncultured Bacilli bacterium | reverse complement strand
GGTTTAGAAACTTGTAATTCAAAACCTTCTCTTCTCATATTTTCTATAAGTATAGACAAATGCAATTCCCCACGTCCACTTACTATCCAAGACTCAGCATCATTTTGTTTAACTCTTAATGCAACATCTCTTTCTAATTCTTTCATAAGTCTTTCTTCTATTTTTCTTGCTGTTAACAAAGTTCCTTCTTTACCTGCAAAAGGACTTGTATTTACTCCAAAAGTCATTTGTAAAGTAGGTTCTTCTATTTTTAATATAGGTAATGGGTCACTTACTCCTAAACTTGATACAGTTTCTCCTACTGAAATATCAGGTAAACCAGAAATACCAACAATTTCTCCTACACCAGCACTTTCTATTTCTTCTCTTTTTATTCCAGTAAAACCAAATAATTTTTGCACCCTAAAATCTTTAGTAGTTCCATCTAAACGAGTACAAGTTACAGTTTCTCCTACTTTAATTTTACCATTTCTTATAGTACCTATTCCAATTCTTCCTACATAATCATTATAATCTAATATTGCAGGTTGAAATTGAAGTGGTTTATTTTCGTCTCCTGTTGGTTCAGGTATCGTATTTATTATAGTTTCAAATATAGGTTCCATAGTATGTTTTTGAGTACTCAAGTCTGCCTCATAACTACAAGTTCCATTTAAAGCACTTGCGTAAATAATAGGAAAATCTATTTGTTCGTCAGTAGCGCCTAAATCTATAAATAACTCTAATACATCGTCAATAACTTCATTTATTCTAACATTTTCTCTATCTACTTTATTTATAACTACAATAGGTTTTAAATTAGCCTCGAATGCTTTTTTTAATACAAATCTAGTTTGAGGCATAGTTCCTTCTCTTGCATCAACTAAAAGAATTACACCATCAACCATATGCATTATTCTTTCAACTTCTCCACCAAAATCAGCGTGTCCTGGAGTATCTACTATATTAATTTTATAATCTTTATAATGTACACCAGTAGTCTTAGCAAGTATAGTTATTCCTCTTTCTTTTTCTATATCATTAGAGTCCATTACTCTTACATCATGAGTTTCATTATCTCTAAAAGTCCCACTTTGATTTAATAATTCGTCTACTAAAGTAGTCTTTCCGTGGTCAACATGTGCGATTATTGCTACATTTCTTATTTTCATTTTTATCACCCTTTTTAAAAAAAACCTAAAGTATTATAACATTACTATTTGGAATTGTAAAGGTTAAATTGTAGAAAATTTACAACAATTTATAATAAATTAAAAAACTTATTTCTAAATAAGAAACAAGCCTTTATTTAAGAGTTAATATCATATCTTCTAAATATAAATTATTATAATAGTTATTATTTTTTAAATTAAGTGTCCACTCTTTAATTTCATTTTTAATCTTATCATTAGATTTTCTATAAGTTATACGAAGTAACATACCAAGTTTATTTATTATATCAAAAACATAACTATCTAAATTTAATCTTTTACCATCATTATATGCTTCTATTATACTCTCTACTATTTTAAGTACACTTTCAAAATCAGAATTTTGTAAATAATCTTTAGCATTTTCTATATATTCATTTATTTTATCTACATAGTTTTCATTTAATACTATAGCATTATACAAATTATTATAATAAAATTCATATTCTTGAACAGGTAAATATTTTCTAAAATATTTTTTAAAACTTACTAATTCAATAGAAACTTTATTCATACCCACTGGAGATAAAATATAATTTTTAAGTTCTTCTGCTGGTATTTGTTCAACTAAACTCTTTAAATTATATTCTTTTTCTTCTATAGATGTTTTTAAAGATACTTCTTGATATTCTAAATTTGATATAGCAACTAAAACAGCATACTCGTGCTTACAATTATACTCACAAGGACAAGTACATTCATAATGCGCGGTTAAATCGTCGTCTATAGTTATAGTTACTTTATAACTCGGGTTAGAGTTACCATATACTTTTGCTATATATTTATTTTTATCTTTATATACATTTTCTATATTACAATTATAATAATACTCTATACCACGACTAATAATAGTACTATTAAAATCTTTCTTTAAAATATCTTTTAATTTCTTTTCTGAATATATATTTTTATATTTATTTTCTCTTGAATAAAATTGCTCAGAAGACATTATATTTTTATCTTCATTTTTATTTTTATCAGGACTTATTATTTCATTTAACATCTCTTTTGTATTTATATCCATAATTACATCTCCTAACTTTTTACTTATTTATATTTTATCAAACATTTACCTAACTTTCAAATACTTTTACTATCTATGTTTTAAATGATATAAAAACCTTTCCTTATATTGGAAAGATTTACCATTTATTATTAGTTATCTGCTAAAGCACACTCGTCACTTATCTCTACAGGTACATAAGGGTCTTCTAATGTTCCCTTGCCTGTTACTTCTACGCAAGATTTCAGAGAAACTACTGGACGAACGCCATACGACCAGCGGACTTCGGTATAAGTCAAACGGCTAAAATCATTATTTGAATTTGAAGCAGTCACAGCGAACATATACGCGTAGTCAAGATAAAGCCCATGCGGACTCATTGTCCACCACCACGTACTTCCAGTTACGCTACCTCCAGCACTATTTTTATAATAATATGTATTTTCACTATTACTATCATAGATACCACCTGCATATGCGACTTCGTCTGCTGTCATTAATGCTATTGGGGCATCTCCTGAAAAATAATAAACTGCATCTTGTGTTCTTCCATCTTCTTCTAAAAACTTACTATCGTTTTCTTGATACAAGCCACCTGTTTCTGTGAATGCAGTATTAAATGTATCTCTTGTTTTTATTTCTGTATTATCTTCAAGTAGTTTTGCTATAAATGGTGGTGTTTTAGATGGTTCTTCAGTCCCCACTTCTATCATTATATTTCCATCAAAACTTTTTCCCATATCTGCACTTTGGTCTTCCTCTGTTTCTTTATATTGAAATTCTATTGTATAACTTTGTACTGCTTTATCATTTATTGATACACTATATGCTAATATAGTGTCTGTAGGCGTTTCTGTTTTAGGTACATCAGTCCATTCACAACTATATCCACTTCCACCATTGGTTATCTTATATTGTAGAAATCCCTCTGTTTCAAATGTATTTAATAAATCTTCTATTACTATATTATATTTATATACATCTTCGCTTCTATTTTCTACTGTAAATGATTTAGTTACTGTCCATCCAGGTTCTATTACTCCACTATTTATTGCTGATGTATCTGTATATATTACTTTTAATTCTTTAGCAACTAAACTTATTTCCTTTCCTGACCCTGTTATTATTGGTGTAAAGTATGCTAAACTTATTCCTAAACCTAATACTAATACACCTACTACTAAAAATATAACT
>CANRGI010000132.1 GCA_947630095.1 uncultured Bacilli bacterium | reverse complement strand
TATTTAGGTTTAAGTTTCTTTACAGAAAAAATATTAGATGTAGTAAATCATAATGAAGAATTAAGTAGTTTTTATAATAAAAATAATTATAACAAATTAAGAAGTTATTTTATAAATAAATATAAATTAAATGGTAAGAATTTAGATATTATAGAAAATGCTTTTGGAAGTGAAATAATAAGATATATAGATAATAAAAATATAGAATTACTTATAAATATGAGTGAAAGTGAAGTAAATAAGTTAGTTAATATGTTTCCTAATATAAAATATACTAAAAATGATTTTATGACTTTATATGATACTTTAAAACAATATCAATTTTCTAAAGAACATAGTGATATAATAAATGTATTTACTACTTTAAAAAATGCAATTAGTGAAAAAGATATAGATAAGTGTGAGTTAATTATAGATAGAATAGTAAATGTAATAGATAATAAATTTATAAATAAATATAGTAAATATAAAAGTATTGTTGATTTTAAAGAATATTTATTAAATAAATGTTTAAATTTAATAAATGGAATTAATAATGGAGATTTAGAAGAAATACACTTATTTACTAATTATTATATATCTATTAAAAGAGAAGAATATAGAAGTACTTATAATTATATAGAAGAGTTAAAGTTACCTTTTAAAGTTAATATAAGAGGCAATGAAAAGAATATTATTTATACTTTAGGTACTTGTGGACTTACAGGTGTTTTAAGTAATTTAAGAAGTATGTTATATAAAAAATTTGGAGATATGGAATTAGTAGATAAAACATTAGATTATTACTTAGATAATAGAGAAGTAGATAAGAAAGAAATAAAAGAAGTAATAAAAGAATTAAATAGAATAATAGATAATGAGAAATTTTTTAAAGGTGTAGTTAATAGTTTTATAGAAAGTAATAATTATGAATATTTAAAATTAAATTATTATTTTGAAGAAGGAAATAATATATTTTCTATTTTAACTAGTATTAATGTTAGTTCTTTAAGAAATAATATATTAAATAATGATAAAGTATATAATTCTTTAGTAAAATTACTTTATAAATATAAATTACATAAAATACCTAATAACTTTATTAATTTATTAAATAGTATAAATATGGAAGAGGCTTTAGTTAATTTACAAGAATTTATTGCTTACTATTATGTAGTTTATAAAGAAGGGGTAGAATTACCTTTAATAGAAGTAATTAAAAATGCTAATACAATGGGTAGTACATCAAATATATATGATATGATATTAGGTAGGGAAGATGCTAGGTTAATTAAAAGTAATCCTAAACCAAATGATGCTTCTAGTAAAGTTAAAGGGAATATGAGATTAAATGAAGCAATAGAAGATACTATAAATAATTATAAAAGAGAAGTAGTAACTGTACCTACATTTAATCAAGTATTTATAGTTAATAATAAAAAAATAAGAGTAGTAGTAGGTAATTTTACACATACATCTAATGTAACACACGGAGAGAGAACTGGGGCTTGTATGAGAATAGGCGGGGCAGCAGAAAGTTTATATAAGTTTGCTTTATATAATAAAAATGGGTTACATATTAGATTAGAAAGTGATAATGGAGAATATATTTCACGTGTGAGTGGGTTTAGAAATGGTAATACTTTATTTTTAAATGAACCTAGAAAGAGTGTATCAAATAATTATAATGAAAAAGATGTTATGTTAGCATTTAAGTTAGCAAGTGAAAAGATATTAGAGATGGACGAGGGAATAGATAATGTAGAATGTTATAATGCTTATGCTGCTAAAGGGTATAGGACAGTAAAGTTTAATGTAAGTGATATAAAAGCAGGGTTACCTCATTTTTATACAGATATATCTAGTGAAGGAGTAATACTTGCAAGTAGAAATACTAATACATTAGTGCCTATTAATTTAGATAAAACTAATATTAAAGAATATAAACCTGCTAGAGAAATAATTATAGAAAGTGATAAAAAAGAAAAATTTATAGAATATATTAATCGTGTTAATGGAGTTAAAAAGTTATTAGAAGGGTATCCTTTAGAAATATTAGAGAGTTTTTACTTTAAAGATGGTTTTATATATGGTGTTGCTAATACAGACTTTTATGTATATTTAGACGCGAATGGAGTAGTGCACGAAAATATTATAGATATAGATAAGCGTGTTTATGAAGAAGTGGTAAGTGCTAGAAATATAATAGAAGAAATAAGGGCAAGTTTAGGGAGTGAAAAATATGAGATATGAAATAGGTAAAGTAGTAAGTTTTGATGGGTATATAGGTTATATAGTAAGTACTAGTGGTAAATATATGTTTTTAGATAAAGATATTAAATCAGATATAACAGTAGGAGATTATGTCAGTTTTAGAGGGGAAATAGTAGGAGAAGTAAAGAAAGCATTTTTTATTAGTAAAGTAGATAATAAAAATAATCTTTTATTAAATAAAGAAAAATAGGTGAAAGTTATGGAACAAGATAAAATTAGGAATTTTTCAATAATCGCGCATATAGACCACGGTAAGAGTACTTTAGCAGATAGAATACTTGAAATTTGTGGGAATGTAAGTGAAAGAGAAAAGAAAGACCAAATGTTAGATAGTATGGACTTAGAAAGAGAAAGAGGTATTACTATTAAATTAAATGCTGTTGAACTTAAATATAAAGGATATACTTTGCATTTAATAGATACTCCAGGACACGTAGATTTTACTTATGAAGTAAGTAGAAGTTTAGCCGCTTGTGAAGGGGCAATACTATTAGTAGACGCGACTCAAGGGATAGAAGCACAGACAGTTGCTAACCTTTATTTAGCACTTGAAAATGATTTAAGTATTATACCTGTTATAAATAAAATAGATTTACCTAATGCTGAAGTAGAAAAAAGAAAAGACGAAATTGTAAAGTTACTTGGATTTGATAGAGAAGAAATACTACTATGTAGTGGTAAAACTGGGGAGGGGGTAGAGAATATACTTGATAATATAATAGAAAAAGTAAAACCTCCTAAGAGTGAAAATAAAGAATTAAGAGCGCTTATTTTTGATAGTTATTTTGATAGTTATAAAGGTATAGTTATATTAGTTAGAGTATTTGATGGAGAAGTAAAAGTAAAAGATAAAATAAAGATGTTACAAACTGATGCTTGTTATGAAGTAGTATCTGTTGGTAAAACTACACCTAAAGATAGTGTTAGAAATAAATTAAGTAGTGGAGAAGTAGGGTATATTACTGCAAGTATTAAAAGTATACAAGATGTAAAAGTAGGAGATACTATAGTACATGAAGGAAGTAATTTGGAAGCACTTCCTGGGTATAAACCTATGAAACCTATGGTATATTCTGGTATTTATCCAATAGATAGTAGTAAGTATGAAGCACTTAAAGAAGCACTTGGAAAGTTAAAATTAAATGATGCTGCTTTAGTATTTGAACCTGAAAAAAGTGATGCTTTAGGGTTTGGATTTAGATGTGGTTTTTTAG
>CANRGI010000131.1 GCA_947630095.1 uncultured Bacilli bacterium | reverse complement strand
CACATAAGTATTGTAAAACTTTCTCTCATATAATCACCTTATAACAATATTATATAATAATAAAGTTTTAAATAAAATATTATTTGTTAATAAATGTAAAGTAAAATTAAAAAGATTATCTACTTTTGTCGTATTTAATGAAATAAAATAAAAAATATTTATAATGTAATTAAGGTGAATGATATGCAAATGACTTATGTAGGAGATACTCTTTTTGTTAATTTAAATGGTAATGTAGATATAAAAATATTTAAAAGAAAATTATTTAGTATAATAAGTATATATCATATAGAAAATGTAGTAGTTAGTATAAGAAATGTATTTAATTATAAACGAAAAGATTATAATGATATAAAGAGTGATTATAAGAAAATTTATAATGGGAAATTTACTTTAAAAAAATATTAAAAATATACTTGTTTTAAGTAAATAAGTAAGTTAAAATATGAGTAGTAGGTGATAGTGATGCGAAATATAATTCTACCAGCAGATATGTATCAAGTAGTAAATAAAAGTTTATTAAATGAAGAAGATAAACTTATTTTATCTATGTTATATATGCCTATTATAGGTAATACAGCAGTTGCGCTTTATAATACTTTATATAATGAATTAAAAGCAAATAGTTTTATAAGTAATGAACTAACACATCACCATTTAATGACTAATTTAGGGGAAAGTCTTGAAAATATTAAAAATGCTAGAATTAAACTAGAGGGAATAGGACTTATGAAAACGTATGTAATGGAAGGTAGTATTAATTCTTATGTATATGAGTTATATAGTCCCATTAGTGTGCATGAATTTTTTAATCACCCGATTTTTAATATGGTTTTTTATAATAATGTAGGTAAAGAAGAATATATAAGAATTAAGAATTATTTTAAAGTACCAAGTATAAATTTAAGTGGTTATAAAGAGATTACTAGTCCTTTTGATATGACTTTTAAATCTAGGAGTTATACTAATTATGAATTAGAAAGTGAAGATATAGTTAAAAAGACTAAGTTACCTTTTTCTTATGAAATGAATTTTGATTTTGATGCTTTTTTAAGTAGTATGCCCAAAGGGTTATTTAGTGAAAGAGCATTAACTAAAAGTGCAAGAGAATTAATAACACATTTATCTTTTTTATATGAATTAGACCCTTTTACAATGGCAGATATAGTTAAAATAAGTATAAATGAAAAAGGGTTAATAGATAAAGAATTACTTAAAACTAATGCTAGAAAACATTATGAATTTAATAATTCAGGTAGATTACCTAGTTTAATATTTAAAAGTCAACCAGAACATTTGAGAAGTCCTAGTGGAGATAATTCTGATTTAGGTAAAATGATAAGGGTATTTGAAACAACTAAACCTTATGACTTTTTAAAGAGTAAAAATAAAGGAGTTAGACCTACAGAAAGAGATATGAGAATATTAGAGATGTTAATAGTTGATTTAAAGTTAAATCCTGCTGTATGTAATGTATTAATAGATTATGTACTTAAAACACAAAATAATAGATTACCTAAAGCATTTATAGAAACAATTGCGGGAGAGTGGAAAAGGGCTAATATAGAAACTGCTAAAGAAGCAATGGAATATGCAGAGAAAGTACATAAAAAGTTAAAGAAATTAAAGAATAAAGAAGTAGTTAAAAAGAGTAATATAAGTGAAGAAAAATTACCTGTTTGGTTTAATCAAAAACAAGAAAAAAATAATATGAGTATAGAAGATAAGGAAGAACTAGAAGATTTCCTAAAGGAGTTTGTATGATAGAAGCAAAAGATATGAGAGTAAATAAAGTTAAAAAGATTAAAGATGTAGAAGATATATTAGAAAAAAATTTTTTATTAGCGGCTAAAGACGAATACTTTTGTAAGTTATGTAATAGTTTAGATATGGATAAAAAACAACTTAAAAAATATACTACTAAATTAGAAAGTAGTGTAAGAGAACTTAAGAATTGTAAAGGGTGTAAAGGTTTAGAATGCTGTAAAAATGAAGTAAATGGTTATATATATTATCCTATTAAAAAAAATGATTATTTAGTTTTTTCTTATGAAGCGTGTAAATATAAAAAAGAGGAAGAAGAAAATAGTGGAGGAGTAATATATTATGAAACTAGTAAGGCTATTAGAGATGCTAGAATGAAAGATATTTACTTAGACGAAGCATCAAGAGTTGAAGTTATGAAATATATTAAATCTTTTATAAAGAATTATCCTAATTCTAAAGGTATATATTTACACGGGAGTTTTGGAAGTGGGAAAAGTTATATATTAAATGCTTTATTAAATGAATTAGGTAAAAGAAAAGAAAAATGTGTAAGTATATATTATCCTAAATTATTAAAGAATTTAAAAAGTTCTTTTAATTCTAAAGCAGGAGATTATGATATTATATATAATGAATTAGAAACTTGTGATGTGTTGTTAATAGACGATATTGGGGCGGAAAATAATACTGCTTGGGCAAGAGATGAGGTACTTGGTATTTTACTTCAAAGTAGGATGGATAATAAGAAATTAACTTTCTTTACTTCAAATATGACTTTAGAAGAATTAGAAGAACATTTAAGTTATACTAACGATAGATGTGAAAGAGTTAAGGCTAGGAGAATAATAGAGAGAATTAAAGAGTTAGCAAAACCAATAGAGTTAGTAGGAGAGAATAAAAGAGATAAATAAAAACTGGAAAAATCCAGTTTTTTAAAATTCTATAGTTTCTAAATCTGCTTCGTCAAATGTAACTGTAGTATTATTATTTTTAGTGTAATCAGTTGGTATTCTAGTAAATGTTACATTTTGATTAGTAGGTTCTTGTATAGGCGCAGTTTGTTGTGCGGGCGCAACTTGTTGATTTTGAACTTGGCCTGCTTGTTGTGCTTCTTCCATTTTATGTGCCTTTTGGGCTATCTTAAGATTAGTTTTTAAATTATCTTCATTATAACTTGTAACATCGTTTTCTAAATCTATTATTTTTAATATTTCTTCAAAAGTAGTTTCTCCTTCAATAACTTTATTAAGTCCATCTTGTAAAAGTGTAACAACTTCTCCTGTATAAACTAGTTCTTTTAATTCGTGTTTTGATGCTCCATTAGTAATAGCATCTTTTATTTTTTCATTTATAATTAATACTTCTAGTATAGCAAGACGACCTTTATATCCGTGGTTACATCTAGGGCATCCTTCTTTATTAGCAACATACATCTCTTGTACATCTTTATTTAAAACTGTTTTAAATACTTCTCTTTCATAATCAGTAGTCGCGCGTTTAATCCTACACATTGGGCATACGTGACGGGCTAATCTTTGAGAGATAATTCCTTCAAGAGAACTACCTAATAAGTATCTTTCTACATCCATATCTGTTAAACGTTCAATAGTATTTAAACTATTATTAGTGTGTAAACTTGATAAAACAAGGTGTCCTGTAATAGAGGCTCTTACGGCAATTCTAGCAGTTTCGTCGTCACGAATTTCTCCTATCATTATAATATTAGGGTCTTGTCTTAAAATACTTCTTAAAACAGTAGCAAAAGTAAGTCCAATT
>CANRGI010000130.1 GCA_947630095.1 uncultured Bacilli bacterium | reverse complement strand
GTGGATGGGCAACTAGTGAGTGGGACGGAGTAAGAAGTATTGCTCAGTTAACTTTAGTAATAGACGGAGAAGAAATAAGAAAAGAAGAAGGAGAAGTACAATTTACTAAAACAGGTATAAGTGGTATATGTGTATTTAATTTAAGTAGTTATATAGGTAGTGAATTAGATAAAGGTAGAGAAGCAATTATATATATTAATTTAGTACCTTGGTTAAATCAAGAATTTAAAGAGTTTATGATTAGTCAAGACGAGAGATTAAATAACTATAATGTAAGAGAAATACTAGAGGGATTTTTAAATAAAAAATTAGTTAATTTAATATGTAAAATAAATAATATAAATAACGAAAGAGTTAGTGAAATAGATTTAGATAAGTTAGCAAATACTATATTAAAGTTTCCTTTTAAAGTAGATAGTATTAATTCATTTGATACTTCGCAAGTAACTAAAGGAGGAGTGCCTTTAAGTGAAATAGACGCAAATACTATGGAAAGTAAGATAGTAAGTGGCTTATATTTAACTGGAGAAATACTAGACGTGGACGGAGAATGTGGGGGCTATAATTTAGGTTTTGCTTGGCTTAGTGGGATAATTGCTGGAGAAAATGTATGATAAGGGTAAGACAAATAAAGATAGGTATTAATAGTAAAGAGAAAATAGAAGATAAAATTATAAATAAATTACATATAAAAAATAATGAATTAGAAAGTTATAAAATAATTAAAAAAAGTATAGATGCTAGAAATAAAAATAATATAATGTATGTATATGAAGTATTAGTTAATGTTAAAAATGAAAATAAATTAATTAATAATAAAGATGTAATAAAGTATACTTTAGAAGAATATAAGGTACCTAAAAAGGGTAGTAAGAAAATAAAAGGAAGAGTAGTTGTTGTTGGAAGTGGACCAGCAGGGCTTATGTCTGCATATTTACTTGCATACTTAGGGTATAATCCTTTAGTAATAGAAAGAGGAGAAAGTGTAAAAAGAAGAGTTAAAAAAGTAGAGAAGTTTTGGAGTGAAGGAATACTAGAAGAAGACACTAATGTGCAATTTGGAGAAGGTGGTGCAGGGACTTTTTCTGATGGAAAACTATATACTACTCACGATAAAGATAGTATAGTTAATTTTATCTTTCAAATATTTGTAAATAACGGGGCTAATAAAGAGATAATGTATGAAAGTAACCCTCATATTGGTACTGATAAATTAAGAGGTATGGTAGAAAGTATTAGAAATAATATAATAAAAATGGGGGCAGAGTTTAGATTTAATACTAAATTAACTGATATAAAAGTAGAAAATGGTGAGTTAAAAAGTATTATTTTAAATGATAATGAAGAAATAGAAACTAATGCTTGTATACTTGCAATAGGCCATAGTGCGAGAGATACATTTGAAATGTTAAATAGACATAATATAGAAATGATGCCTAAGGCTTTTGCAGTTGGTGTTCGTATAATGCACTTACAAGAAGATATAGATAAGAGTCAGTACGGAGAAAGTTATAAATTATTACCAAGAGCAACATATAAATTAACTCATACTACAAGTAAAGGTAGAGGAGTTTATTCATTTTGTATGTGCCCTGGAGGGTATGTAGTAAATGCTTCAAGTGAAATTGGCACTACTAATATAAATGGTATGAGTAATTATTTAAGAAATTCCACCATCTCCAATAGTGCTATCATAGTCACAGTAACACCTAAAGACTTTGGCAGTGGGGTTTTAGATGGGGTAAAGTTTCAGTTAGATTTAGAACATAAAGCATACTTAGAAGGTAATAAAAAAATACCTATACAAAAATATATAGATTATAAAAATAATAAGAAAAGTGAGAGTATTGGTAAAATAACACCTAAAGTAAAGGGAGAATATCAGTTATCTAATGTAAGAAAAATATTACCTGAATTTATAAATGAAGCAATAATAGAAGGAATAGAAGAATTTGGGAAAAGGGTTAAATGTTTTAACTCAGAAGATGCTTTAATTTGTGGAGTAGAAACGAGAACTTCTAGTCCTATTATGATAATAAGAGACGAAAACTTTAACTCAAGTGTAAGGGGACTTTATCCTACTGGAGAAGGAGCAGGATATGCAGGAGGTATTACTACTAGTGGGGTAGATGGTATAAAAGTTGCAGAAAGTATTATAAAAATGTATAATAGTAATTAAGGTGGGAATTATGTTTCAAGAATTAAAAGATAAATTAATAACAAAACTTAATAATGGAGAATTTAATTTTAATAATGAAGACATTATAATTTTTCAAAATGATAAAGAAGTAAGACTTATCTTAATAGAAAAAATAATATTAGACGATAGAATTTTAGATATAAAAGAAGTTGCTAATTTATTTTTTATTAAATTACTTGGACTAGGTAATAATGGAGATTATTTAGAAAATATTACAGAAGAAATAGAAGAAGTTTGTTATAAACATAATATAGAAATGAATGATAGTCTTCTTTTTAAATGGTATTTAAAGAAAGAATTACTTAATTATCATTATTTTTCTTTTGAAGATTTAGAAGGGTTAAAAGAAGAAGAGAGAAACGCTATAACTAAACAATATACTAATATTATTAAAGATAAAAACTTCAAATTTTCTGATATTCAAATGGAAGAAGTAAGTGTTATAAAATTTATTAGTGAATATATTATTCCTTATAATAGATTAGATTTACTTAATCAAATATTAGATAGTTATAGTTTTACTTTATTTCAAAATAATAGTTATGGTAAATTACCTAATTCAGAAATGAGAATATATAAAGCAAGAAATAGTATATGTAAGGCTTTAGAAGAAAGAAGAAAAACAAATAGTTTAAGTTTAGAAGAAGAATTACTTTATACTTATTCTAGTGGAAATATAGAATATTTAATTAAAAAAATAGAAAGTATGGATAGTTTACCTTTAGTAAATAGTGAACTATGGGCTATTGCAATTATAGAATTAAATAAAAAAGATAGAAATAAAATATTATTAATGTGTTTTAAAAAAGGTTATGTAGACTTTTTAATAGATTCAAGGATAGATTTTATAAGTTTTTTAGAGGAAAATAATTTAGTTAATGAATTTATATCTTTAGTAAATAAAGGGGCTAGATTAACTCCACCTAAAGGGTTATATAATGATATAAAGTTAAATCAAGAAATTAAAAATCTATTAATAAAAAGAAAAGAATTTTTACCTTTAATAATAAGAAATACTAATAAAAATGAAGTAATAGAATATATTAATAAACATAAAAATGAATATCAAAATTATAAAATAAGTATAGAAGTATATAGATTACTAGGTAAAAGTGAGTTATTAGATTTATTTTTAGAATTAAATAATCAAACACATAGTTATATGGGTATATATAATATAATAAATGCTAAAAAGATAGATAGGATATATGCTATAAATGGAAATATAGATAACTTAGTAGATAATTTATTAGTAGATAAAATAAAAAATGATTTAGAATTTGCTTATTTATTTTTTAATAAAAATTGTAGTTTAATATTAAAAAATGAAACTTTATTAAATACTTATTTTGATA
>CANRGI010000129.1 GCA_947630095.1 uncultured Bacilli bacterium | reverse complement strand
CTATATAATGCAAATGTAGGAAGTTTAACACAAAAAGACTTAGCAGAAAAGATAGATGTAAGTGTATCTTTAATAGGCTGTTTAGAAAGTAAAAAAATTAGTCAGGGTATAAGTTTATTTAACTTATATAAAATAAGCAAAGTACTAAATGTATCAATAGAGAAATTCTTTGAAGAAAGCAAGAAAGAATACTAGTTATGTAGTATTCTTTCTGTGTTTTTAAAACTTATTTTAGATATTTGATACAAAATATCTTCTCCTTTTAATTTAACTATTTCTTTTCCTGCTTCGTCCACCTTAGGCCCAGCCCCTTTAGGTAATTCTATCCCTAATTCTTTTTCTAATCTTTCTTTTTCTTTTAGAAAAATATATCTACTTATAACAGAAGCACAGGCAACACTTAAATTCTTATCTTCTCCTTTAACTAAAAATGTAATCTTAGTAACCTTATTAGGTTCGTCTTTTAAGTAATTATAATAAACCCCAGGTAAAGCAAACTGATCAACTATAATCTTTTCATAAGGAAACCCTTTCTCCCTCATTTTATATAATAATTCATTATGTAAAATTGCTTTTACTTTATTCATATTAACCCCATTTTTATGGTAATCATTATATTCTTTATTACTTATAGTTTTAGTTTCATAAGGTATTTTCTTCATAACCATAGGCGCACAAGACATAATCTTTTTATCAGTAAGTTTCTTTGAATCGTGTACCCCAAGTTCTTCTAAAAATTTTATATCTTCTTTTTTTACAAAAGCAGCACTCACCACAATAGGCAAAAAGTAGTCTCCAGTCCCAACCTCGTCACTTCCTATCGCACTAAAGTAATAATTAGTTCTCGTATCTACATCTACATTATTTATAAATTTCTCTAAATCTCTCCACATATTAGCATCCACATCCGCGCTTACCCCTTGAAACATAACTTTTCCACTTTCATATAAAGTAATCACTGTATCTGCTTCAACTGCCTGAAAAACAGCATAAGGTGGAGTCTTCTCTTTCCTTTTATCTTTATAATAATCTATCATTTTTTCTCTTATATTATCACTAACTTTAAATACTATTGTCATTTCCTTTGCACCTCTTTAATAGAATTTTATCATAAAAACATTTATTTTTCATTATATTTATTATATAATTTAGATATAATATTAAGAGGAGGAAGTATGTTTTTAGTAGATATTATATTATTAATTATTTTAGTTTTAGGAATATTAGACGGAGTAAGAAAAGGAGGACTTAAAAGTTTTGTAAGTTTCTTTGGTAGTATTTTAGTATTCTTTTTATCTTGGACACTAAAGGGTTCTCTTGCTAATGTACTAATTCACTCATTACCCCAACTAGGTGGAAATGGTGCAATTTCAGTTTTAATCTATTACATATTATCTTTTATCATACTTTTAATAGTATTTAGCATAATATATAATGCAGTGTTAAAAATTACAAATGTAATAGAAAAAGTAATGGACGCGACCATTGTACTAGGGCTTGTTTCTCGTATATTAGGTGGCTTATTTGGTTTTGTTAAAACTTATTTATTTATGTTTATAGTATTATTTATAATGAGTATATTTAATTTAAGTTTCTTAAATAATTCAAAAGTAAATAATTATATGTTAGAAAAAACACCTCTTTTAGCACCACTTATAGAAGATGCTTGGACAGCAGTGAAAGACGTATATGAAGCAAATAACCCAGAAGAAGCAATAAAAACATTATTTGAAAAGAACATAATAAATGAGAAAAACTTTAATAATTTAATGGAAAGGATAAATGATTAATATGACTTATTACAAAGGAGAAGATTTTAAATCATTAGTAAGCGAAGGAGTAGTGCTTGTAGATTTCTATGCAGACTGGTGTGCCCCTTGCAAAATGTTGGGCACTATAATAGAGGAGTTAGATACTGATATAAAAATTCTAAAAGTTAATGTAGACGAATATAGTGACTTAGCAAATGAATTTAAAATAATGAGTATCCCACATCTAATGTTTTATAAAGATGGTAAAGTAGTTTTAGACGAAGTAGGTTTTATGGATAAAGATACCTTACTTGAAAAAATAGAAGAAGTAAAAAATCTATAAAGAACATAAAAAGTGTTCTTTTTTTACTATATTTATGGTATAATAAATAACATTTAATATGAAAGGAATTGTAGTAATGAATAAAATAAATAATGAAGTGATAACTAAAGAAACTAAAAGTATTTATACGGATATAAAAGAAGAAATAAAATCTTCTTTAAAATCTAATACTTATGATTATATTTCTAATATAGAAGAGTTTTTACCTTTTTTAAATAATGAAGTTAAATCTGATTTAGAAATTTTAAATAGTAGTGATATTAATCCTAAAATAAAAGAATACATAACTGAAAGAGTAAATTTTTTAAAAAGTTTAAATATGCCTTATCCTTATGTAGACGAAACTCTTATAACTTATATAACAAGTGCCTATAATGAAAAAGAAATGAGGTTACTAGTAAATAAAAAATTTATAATTTTAACTACATCTTTAAAAATGTATAATTTACTAGTATTTAATGGATATAATTTTAAAGGTATTAATTCTACTAAACTAAAAGATTTAAAAGAAACTTATAAAAAGAATAATAAAACATATAAAGGTGACGATTTATCTTGCATATTATTAGATTTTGACTTAATAAAAGAAAATTTAAATGAATATAAAGAACTCTTAATTAAAACAGAAGAATTTTATAATAGTTATGATTATTTAATAAATAATTTTGATTTTAGTATTTATAATGAAGAAATTGAAACTATTAATGAAAGTATAAGAAAACTATCTAAAATATAGTAAAGGATAAAGATTAAATGAAATATTTAGTTAAATATGATAATGTATTAATAGGTTTACTTTATGTAGAGCCTAAAAGTGTGAAATATGAAGTAAATAAAGAAAATTTAGAAAAATTAAGAAGTAATGGAGTTATTTTATTACCTATTTTAAGAAGTGATAGATATTCTAAAGATATACCATTTTTTACTAATATGATAAGAAATTGTAAGAGATTTAATGCTAAAATAAAATACCATAATAATAAATTAATGTTAGAAGAAATAGAAGAGGAGGATAGTAATGGATAAAATATATGATATAAATTATTATGACTATAATTTGCCTGAACATTTAATAGCCCAGTCGCCACTTAAAGACCGTGCTTCTAGTAAACTTCTAGTATTAAATAAAAATAATGGTAAAATTGTTGATACTCACTTTTCAAATATAATTGATTATTTAAAAAAAGGAGATACCCTAGTTCTTAATGATACTAAAGTTATACCAGCAAGACTTATAGGAGAAAAGGTAGATACAAAGGCAGTTATTGAATTACTTTTACTAAAAGACATAGGTGACTATACTTGGGAGTGCTTATCAAAACCTGCTAAAAGATTACATATTAATTCTGTTGTTTCTTTTGGTAATGGTAAATTAAAAGCAAAGGTAATAGAGAAGAAAAACGATGGAATAGTCATAGTTAAATTGGATTTTAAAGGAGTACTTTATGAAATATTAGACGAACTAGGTTCAATG
>CANRGI010000128.1 GCA_947630095.1 uncultured Bacilli bacterium | reverse complement strand
TAGTAGATTTACCTGTACCAGTAGCACCAGTTACTAAGATAATTCCATTAGGTATTCTAATTAATTTATTTATTTTTTCCATACTTTCTTTAGAAAAACCTAAGTTATCAAGTCCTGCTAAACTCATTGAATAATCAAGTATACGTATAACTATCTTTTCAGCATTATTAGTAGGTAGAGTAGATACACGAAGGTCTAGTAATCTATCTCCAACTTTACTTTTAATAGCGCCATCTTGAGGTAGACGTGTTTCCATAATATTCATACCTGCAATCATTTTAATACGACTTATCATATTTCTTTTATATTTATTAGGTACAATTCCATAGTCAGATAGAATTCCATCTACTCTGAAACGTATTTTTAAACTGTCTTTAGTAGGGTCAAAGTGTATATCACTAGCGCCTTTATTTACAGCATCAATTATTATTTCGTTTGCTATTTCAACAATAGGTATTTTTTCAAAATCAAACTCTTTCATATTTTAACCCACTTTCTATTCTATTAATAATTATATACTATTTAATCAAATATAACAAGTTTTTTAAGTGTTATGCTTGTAAAAAAAATATAAATGTATTATATTATTTATAGTAGGTGAGGTTATGAATAAAAAAGGTTTTACTTTAACAGAGTTAATCGCGGTTATAGTTTTATTAGGAATACTTGCTACTTTAGTAATTCCTAATTTAATTGATTTAGGAGATGGGGCTAAGAAGAAACTTTATGATGCTAAGATAGAAAAAGTGCTTTCTGCTTCTTATAAATATGGTAAAGAAAATATAGATAGTATAAGTGGAGAATGTACAGAAGTTAGTATAGGAGAACTTATAAGTTCAGGTTATTTAGAAGGAGACGATAAAATAAGAGAGAATTTAATAAACCCTCTTACTAATGAAAGTATGAATAATACTATAATTTGTTTAAGTTATAAAGATGGAGATATTGTAACTAATTTAAAAAATTAGATACTACCATTTTTCATAAATTCTCTATAGAGTTTTACTAAGGCTCTTTTTTCTATTCTTGAAACATAACTTCTACTGATATTTAATTCTTTAGCAATTTCTCTTTGAGTTTGTTCTTTTTTATTAAGTAAACCATATCTTCTTATTATTATATCTTTTTCTCTTTTGTTTAAAACTCCAAGATATTTTTTAAGTAATTCAACATTATCTTTAAAATCAACTAAAGTATTATAATCAATATATTCTTCTTTTAATACATCTTGTAAAGTTATTTCATTACCATCTTTATCATAACCAATACTATCATTAAGACTAACATCATTTTGACTTTTTTTATTTTGTCTTATATACATAAGTATTTCATTTTCTATACATTTTGCAGCATAAGTGATAAGTTTAACTGGTTTAGATGTGTCATAGGTGTCTATCCCTTTAATCAACCCAATTGTGCCTATACTTATTAAATCGTCAGAACTTTCATTAAAGTTTTCAAACTTTTTAACTATATGGGCTACTAATCTTAAGTTGTGTTCGATTAAAATACTTCTTGCTTCTTTATCTCCATTACAAGATAAGAATATGTATTTTTCTTCTTCTTCCTTAGTTAAAGGTTCAGGAAATACATTTATGCTATAACTAGTAGTAAAAAATGCAAATTTTTTTAAAAATTCAAATATTTTCTTTATCATAGTAAAGTATATTAGATAAGATTTTTAATTATTACTAATATTTAATTCATTTCGCAAAAAGGAAAAAAATGATTTTTGCGAAATGAGGGAGTATAATTAAATTAGAGGTTTTATATATGAAAATAATTAAAAGAAAATATTTACAAGATATAATTGATGTAATGGGAACACCTGATATAAAAGTTATAACAGGTGTAAGACGTAGTGGGAAGTCTGAATTACTTAAGATGTTTATAGATTATGTTTTAGAAAATGATAGTAATTCAAATATAATTTATATTGATTATAATCTTGATAAATTTGATAATTTAAAGGAATATAAAGAATTAATAAAATATATTGATAAAATGTATGATAGTAAAAAGAATAATTTTATAATGATAGACGAAGTACAAATGTGTAATGGTTTTGAAAAGGCTATTAATAATTTTCACGCTCTTGGGAAGTATGATATTTATATAACAGGTTCTAATGCTTTTCTTTTATCAAGTGATTTATCTACTTTATTTACTGGTAGAACTTATAGTATAGAAGTATATCCTTTTTCATATAAAGAATTTTTAGAATATTATAATTTAAAAAATAATGAAGAAAATTTTGATAGATATGTTTTAGAAGGAGGTTTATCTGGTTCATATTTATATAAAGATTTAGATAAAAAATATAATTATATTTCTCTTGTATATAAAACTTTAATAATTAGAGATATAGTACAAAGAAATAAAATACAAAATGTTTCTTTATTAGATAGTATAAGTGATTTTTTAATAGATAATATTTCTAAAATTACTTCTTATAGAAAAATAACTGATGTATTAAATACAAATAAAATAGATACAAATGATAAAACAGTAAGTGCTTATATAAAGTATTTATGTGAAGCATTTGTCTTTTATAGAGTTAGAAGATATGATATACAGGGTAAAAAATATTTGTCTACAAAGAGTAAATATTACTTATCTGACCACGCGGTTAAATATGCGATTACTGGAACTAAAAATATGAATTATGGTTATGTATATGAAAATATAGTGGCTATGGAATTAATTCGTAGGGGTTATGAAGTATATGTAGGAGTTTTATATGAAAAAGAAATAGATTTTGTTGCTATTAAAAGGGACGAGAAAATTTATATACAAGTTTGTGACGATATTGGAAGTGATTTTGAAAATAAAACTTTTAAAAGAGAAGTAGATTCTTTATTAAAAATAAAAGATGCTTATCCTAAAATGTTAATTGCTAGAACTAAACACGATAGATATCAATATGAAGGTATTCAAATTGTAGATATAGCAAATTGGTTAAATGAAGAGAAATAAAATGTTGACTATAAGTAAGTATAAGTGATAGAATAAAAGTATAGATAAGAATAGGAGAAGAAAGTATGAAAAGATTAGAAAGAACAAACATTTGTGAAAAAGCCGGGGGGGGTTACTAACTAATTTTTCATATTTTTTGTATGCACAGGAGTATAGTAGTTTACTATGCTCTTTTTTATGTGTAAGTAATGAGGTGCAAAAAATATGAAAGAAGTAAGAAAAAAGAATTACGTATTATTATTAGGAATAAGTATACTATGTTTAATAGTAGTGATAGTAAGTGTAACTTATGCTTATTTTTCACCAATAATTGAAGGAGATGGAACTAATTTTGAATTAACTGCAGGGTTAATTAAGTTAAAAATTGACGAAAGTGCAATAACATTAGATGGAGTAGCGCCTATACTAGACGAAAAATATTCAATTAATGCTAGTAAGCACGAATTTACTGTAACAAAAACAGACGATAGCACATTAAAAGATGTATGTTATAATTTATATTTATATATAGATATGCTTGGAGGTAATTTTTATTTACCAGCAGAAGATAATTCAAGTGAAACATTTCAAAAATATTTAAAGTATAGATTAGAAAGT
>CANRGI010000127.1 GCA_947630095.1 uncultured Bacilli bacterium | reverse complement strand
TATTAATGGGAAAGGGTTTTCGCTTTTTATTTTTAAGAAATTATATTTGAAAATATTTAGTTTACCATTATTTTCTAGGACTGCATATTCAACGTCTTTTAGGTTTTTAATGTTGTTCGTGCGAAGTTCTAATAGAAGGTCATCTAATGTGTAGCGCTGCTTAACCATTTCTTTAAAGTTAATTATGCCTTTATTAATGATTAAAGCAGGTTTACCGTCTACAAGTGTTCTTAATTTATTAAATTTAAGAGAAGAATATGCTGTTACAATTTCTAATAAAACTAATACTAAAATAGGTAAAACTGTTAGCATTAGGGAGTCTTTAGTGTTTTCAATAGATATTGCCACCATTTCGGCTATTAATATACTTACAACAAAATCTTGAATACTAAGTTGACCTATTTCACGTTTACCCATTATCCTATAAATAATTAATATAAACATATAAAAGAAAGATGTTCTTACTAATACTTTAATTAGTTCCATTATCGTCACCTATTTTTATTATGTATAAAATCATAAATAAATATGTATTTTAATATAATTAATTAGGGGGAAAATATGAAAAATTATAGAAATTATTTAAAAAGTATTATAATATTTTTACTTTCTTTAATTGTTTATCTATTTATTATTACAACTCTTGCTTATTTTAATGTGATAAGTTATAAAGTGGTTTCAGTTACAAGTTTTATATTTATAACATTACTATTTATGTATAATGGATTTATGATGGGTAAGATTAGTGACGCTAAGGGGTATTTAAGTGGTTTGATTATTGGTGGAGTTAATATTTTATTAGTGGTGTTACTAGCACTTATACTTAGGTGTTTTCCTGGGATAAAGAGTTTAATATACTTTTTGGTTTTGATGCTTAGTTCTACTTTAGGAGGTATGTTTGGAATTAATTTTAAGAGGAAATAGTTGACTAAGGTATAAAATTATTGATATAATGTTAACGAAATTTAGTCTAATAGGTATGAATTTCTTGGCTTGGAGTTTTACAACTTATGATAAAAAAAGTACTAATTGATTTGATTAGTAACTTTTTATTTTTAGAGAAAGGGGTTCTATGAAAAAGGATAAGAAAAATAATATAATTCCTAAAAATTTTTTTAATGTTCCGCGCAAGGTAACTACATCTAAGGAGGCTTTAAAAGATGTTATTCCAGTAAATTGGAATGAAGTTTTAAAATCAAGAAAAAGCAATGAAAATCAAATTGTTAAACTAGTCAAAAATAATATTGACTAGTTTTTTATTAGTTAATTTTTTTGTTTAAAAAGAAGAAAACATAACTATATGCTTTCTTCAAAGAATTTTTCTATTGGTACATTTAATACTTTACTTATTTTATATAAGTTAAATAAACTTATACCCTGACTAATTTTTTTACTTTCTAAACAACCTATTAAAGATACACTTACATCTATTTTTTCTGCTAAGTCTTTTTGTGTTAAACTTCCTACATTTGCATTATATAGTAATCTATATCTTCTTACATTTTTTCCTACTATTTTATTCATACTTTCTTCTGTCATAACTCCCCCTTCGATAATTTCAATTTATTTTTCATAATGTCACCTTAGTTGTCAGAATTAGCACAGCCTTCATCTATTGTAACTTCATAAGGTGAACTTATAGTACCATTTCCACTTTTCCAATAAACACAAGATTTAAGGGATAGGACTGGACGAACAGCGGCATCTGAATATAAACAACGATAAGGATCTAAAAAACTTTTACCATCTCTATCTCCTGTATAGAACACAACTGCATAGCCACCACTGTAATAACCATATGGTGTCATTGTGTACCAAGGTTTACTTCCTGTTACACTAGTTCCTAAACTATTTTTATAATAATAAAGGTTAGGTCTATCTGTACCATAAATTCCTCCTGCATATGCAATTTCGTCTGCCGTTATTAATGCTATTGGATATTCTAATGCTTGATTACCCACCTTAATTGCTCCTGTTTGATATTTACTTGTAAATCTATCCGCTTTATCTGCAGGACCTGTTCCTGTATATAATTCACCGCTTGCATTATTTCCACACTTATATGATGGTCTTTTATTCGATTGAAGTCTTTGCTGTGCTGCATAGTTGTTTCCATTATCTGATGTTGCACGGTCATTACAATACACCGCAGTTTTACTTAAATAAGTTCCGTATACTGTTCCCAAATTTTCTGTATACCATGTATCTATTCTATTTTTCATTGACGAATTTGTCGTATTTTCTCTATTTAGTGATAAATTTCCTGTTCTTCCATACATATACCCTACATACAACGTATTACCATATGGTGAACAATACGACTGTCCTGAACTTATATATCCGGTTGTTGTTTCATAACCTTTCTCACCTTTTCCAGCATATAATAATCTTACACTCCCGTCTTCATTGGTTCTTATTATTCTCCACCATATATCGTCAGTACCTTCTTTTCCAAATTGTACCCAGTTATTATCAGGATTTCCTACATAATAATAAACTGCATTTACTAAATTTCCATCTTCTTCTATAAATTTTTCGTTATTTTCAACATATAGTCCACCATTTTCTTCTGTGTATGCCTTTGTAAAATCTGTTCTAGTTCCTATTACATTATTATCTGCTAATATTTGTGCAATAAATGCTGATTTTTTTAGTGTTACGTTGCAAGTTTGACTTGCTTTTATATTACTTAATGTTATTTTCCCAGTTTTTTCATTTTTTTCTATTGTTGCGTTTTGACACGTTACTGTCATACCGCCTAAATAATAACCATTTTTAGTATCTGGTTGTATTGTAAAATCAGCATTTACTCCTGTTCCAACGCCTATAGAACTTGGTGTTGCTGTTCCACCTGTAACATTCATATTTACAATATATCCTTCTCCAAAATCTATTGTACAAGTTTCAGGTGTATTCAATTCTTCTATTACTACTGCTTTTCTTTCATAATCCCAAGATGCTTTACTTTTATTTTCACAATTTATTCCATTTATTATTTTAGTACTTAATAAAGATTGTAATGTTTCATTTGTTGATTGTCCATTTAAAGTATATGCTAATATATTTATATCCCCTTTTGGACTTATCCTATAAGGGTCTTCTGATGTTCCTTTGCCTGTTACATTTACTCCTGTTTGTAAATACGCTGCTGGTCTTATGCCATTTGCTTCATTTGCATCAACTATACCAGATGGAGTTATATTTTTCACTTCGCTACCATCTAATGCAAACCAATTATTTAAATTACCTAAATATGACTCATATCCTCCTGCTTGTTCATATTCATAAGTACTTAATAAACCTATTTTATTATAATTACTTTCTGTACAACTTCCTTTAGTACAATTAAACTTATCAGTATTTTGTATTATTGTATCCGCTTTATCTAATGTATTGTAGAAATTATTTAGTGTGGTTCCTATTTGGTCTTGAGTTGTATTTCCATTATAATTAGAATTATAAATTATCTTTGCTAGTGTTTCTCCATCTACTTGATAACTTCCTGTTATTCTCCATAAATTTTCTTTAGGGTCTTCGCTTGTTGGATATTGAAGATAGTTTGTTATTGTACCTCCTCCATATAAACACTCTTTATTATTTTTAGTTACACAATCAGTATCTTTTTCTATAATAT
>CANRGI010000126.1 GCA_947630095.1 uncultured Bacilli bacterium | reverse complement strand
AAAAATGGATGTATTGATTCAAATTGATAATGAATTATAGCAATTTTTATCAAATCTGGTGTATCAATTTCTTCATTGTTAATAAATAATTCTAGGTCTTTCAAACAATCAGCAACATCTTCTACTAATGGAGGTACATATGCTGCAGTAGATGGCATTGTTCCACCAATCCAATTTTGTGAAATTCTAAATTCTCCTGGTGTCTTTTTTTCTCCTCTAACACCACTTAATAATATCTTATGTATTTCTCTAATTAATCTATTGCATACTGGAAACCCATCGTTAATTCTAGCAATACCATAATTAGTTGCTTTAACATAATTTTGAACTTCCTCCCAGTCATCTTTTTTTTCTGGGTCTATATCTTGTAAATCAGATAAATCTTCCTCAATGGTTGTTTTTGTTCCTTCTATTTTGCTAGACTTATTTGCTTCAATTTTTACGTGTATTTTAATATATAAATCAACATTAGGAAGAAGCAATGAATATGCATTTAACTCTCCTATTTGCCTATTTGCTTCAGAAAGTAAAGAATCTAATTTTGTATCATTCCAACCCCAATTATAATTAATATTGCTTGGTAAAAATGCTTTATATCCATTTCCTTGTTTGTATTCTCCAGATTTATATTCTTCTAATTTCATAGTTATTTTCCTTTCTTTTTAATTTTATTTTAATAATTTACTATAGTCATATTTACATTATGTATCTTCTAATTCATTATACCTTCAATAGTATACAAAACATACATATTATACTTTGTTTCTACAAATTACTATCTGTTTTTCAATTCTATTGTACTAAATTTTCAACAAAAAGTCCATATTTTTGAATTAATCTTCTAAATCTACCAAACTCTCATATATTGCTGACAAAATCAAAAAATAAATAAAACTACCACCGACGATAATACAAAGCCACAAAGGTTTATCAAAACACAAAAAACTATACGAAGGTATTATCTTGTATGGGTTTTTAGGAATAATAAAAGCGCAAAGACATATAACATCAAACCCAATTATACCTAATAATTGAAATATCAACTTCATAATTGCATCCTTTCTATGTATAAATTACATCTTTATTTTCATACTAATTATATCAAAATATTATACTTTTGTAAAAATATATTAGAATTTTCTAATTTATCTTTTATTTTATTAATAAGTTAGAATTATATCAGGTGGTGAATATATGAAATTTGTACCTAAAAAAACAAAACAAAAAGTATCTTCAGTATATAAAACTTTATATTTAAAGGAAGATTTAGTAAAACAAATAGAAAAAATAGCAAAAGAAAACGATACATCATTTAATAATGTTATTGTAAGTATGATAGAAACTTGTCTTGAAGATAATAAAAAATAAAAAAATGAGATATTTCTATGATAAAATTTAAACCAACAAAAAATGAAAAACTTGTTATAACTATTCGTATAGAAGATTATAGAATAGAAGAACTTGACCGAATAGCAAATAAGATTAATATAAGTAGAAATGAACTCATTAGTCAGTGACTAGATTTTGCTGTTAAAAATTTAGAATTTAAAGATATAAAACCAAAAAAGAAAAAAGTAAGTGACGAAAACAAATAAACTAATTCGTCACTTTTTATTTTTTTAAACATTAACTATCTTTTTCTAATACAATTTTTTTACCAAAATGAACATAACTTAAAGAATTATCAATTATTTCATATTCTGTTGAATATTGAAAATCTATATAATCTAAATCTCCTATATTACTTTTTTTATAATATATTATTTTTAATTTATTATCATATATATTATATTTTATATAATATGTTATATCATAAGGTATTTTATTATCTACTTTAGTAGCAGTTAATATTCCATTATTATCTTTTTCTAAAACTACTTTAACATTATAAGGAGTTTCATACACAAAATTATCGTCTACTCCTACCCAAGTACCTTCCATATTATCATTATTATCTATTATACAAGAGTATTGATTTTTATAGTCTTCTGCATTTTCTAAAGTTGAAATATATTCTTCTAATGAGTTATCTATTTTATATTCAAAGTTTATTTTGTAAGTATTGCTATCATAAGAACTATGTTCTTCACGATTAGACGCATCATAACTTGATAATAACTCCATACTAAATTTATCTAAAGTATCACTTTGCTTAGCCAAAACTTCTTTTATCTTATCTTCATAAGAATACCCTCCTAGTTTATCATTTAACCAAGACTGAGAAGTTACATAATATATACTTTCTCCCACTACTAAAGTTTCTTTATCATTACTTTTTAAACTTAAAACTGCATCTCCTATACCTCCACCATAACAAGTAGCAGTTTTTGTATATATAGGTTCTTTCTCTTTTACTATATTCTTTTCTTTACCACAACCACTTACTAATATTATAACTAATAAGACTAAAATCTTTTTAAGCATACCTCTACCTCTTTTAAATATATTATTTATTACTACTATATTGTTCCATAATTAATTTATAAATTCTTTCAAATTTTTGATTTTCTTTCTTTAACCAAACAATAGAATTACCTTCTTCAAGACTATCTGTATTAGAACCTAACTCAAATATTATATATCCTTGATTTAAAAAATTTTGTGCTTCTCTATATCTTATACCTTTTACTTCATTGAAATATATTTCCATTTTTTTCTCTTTATTTCCATAACCCATTACTTTTTTTAATGTATTATTATATTTAGATATAATAACTTTATCACTATATATTTCTACTGTTCCTTTAGATATAGTATCAGCAAACTCTACTTTTTCAATAAAAACACTTTCTTTTTTAATAGGATTTCCACAGTTCGGACATACTTTAGCATTTTTACTAATTCTTTTGCCACAAGCATCACACTTTATTAAGTTTATATTTTCTTCTTCTACTTCTTCTATTTCAACTGGACACCCACATTTATTACATACTTTATCACTACTACTTAACTCATTTCCACACTCTTCACAAATTATTTTACTTCCACTTTCTATAGGACACCCACAGTAGATACATTGCTTTGCTTTATCACTTATTTCCTTGCCACATTCTTCACACTTTATTAAAGCCATTATTTTCCTCCTAAATTTATCAAAATAGCAATTATAAACCCGATTGCAGGTACAACTACTTGAACTATTATTTTTATATTACTTGATACTTCTTTATTTTTCCATATCATTTTATAAATAAATGGATATAAAGTTATTCCTATAAGTAAATAACTAATTCCATATAAAATTTTTCCATCTATAAAACAAACAATACCCCCAAAAGAACATACAATAGCAACTAAATATCTAATAAAATTTAATATTTTTATAGTTATATTCTTTGAAGTCTTTACTGCATTATCTATTTGTTCTTTTTTCTTATTATCTAATTTTTCTTGTAAATTATTTATCTTTATCCTTTCTTCCTCTAATTGCTTCTTTAAGTTTTCACTTTCACTACTTGCTTTAACTTTTTCTCTTTCTAATTCTCTTTTTAGTACTTCATTTTCATTACTTACTCTTAATTTTTCTTTTTCTAAAAGTTCACTCTCATTACTTGCTTTAACCTTTTCTCTTTCTAACTCTCTTTTTAATTCTTCATTCTCACTACTTGCTCTTAATTTTTCTTTTTCTAACTCTCTTTTTAATACTTCATTTTCATTATTTAATTTTTTCTTTTCTTCTAATTCTTTTTCTAATAACTCATTATCTTTATTTTTAACT
>CANRGI010000125.1 GCA_947630095.1 uncultured Bacilli bacterium | reverse complement strand
TAGGCGCGAATGCTGCAGTCTGTGGTTTATCCTTTTTAGAAGGAGTTTTAAATGTAGGAGAAATGCTAACAGACGGTCTTGGTGTACTTGCTTCAGGTGTATGTTCATTATTTGGTCAAAACGAACTATCAAATGAAATATTAACAAGTGTAGGAGAAGACGTAACAGGGAATGCTTATGACTATATAGTAAAAACAACTGGTCTTGATAAATATGCTAATCCAAATAATGCTGCTTCAACTATATTTAAAATTGCAGGTAACATAGGTGGTATGATAATTCTAACTCTAGCAACAGGAGGTTTGGCCGCTTCTATAGGTGCTTCTTCAGTCGCAGCAGGAGGGACCCTAGCAACAGGTGCAGCGACAACGGGAGCAGCAACAACAGTCCTAGGAGGTTTAACAAGCGCTGCAATAGATGCAGGAAGTGAATCAGAAAAAGCAATACAAATGGGAGCAACAAAAGAAGAAACATATCTAACAGGTGCCTTAGGTTCTCTAACAGGTATGGGAGTAGGTAGTGTATCTAATTACTTAGGTAGTCTAAGTGGTAGTTTGCTTGACTCAGGCGCTAAAGTACTAAGTAGCATAACTAACATAGGTTCATTTTTTACAGGTCTTACCGAGCCATTATTTAATGAAGTTGCATCTACTTTAATCTATGACCACGACGACTCACTATCTTATACAGAAAACTTCATAAAGAACTTTAACGAAAATGGTGTATTAAATCAAATGTTAATAGGCGGTACTGTCCGTCTAGTAAACGGGGCAGTAAGTAATTTATTTAATAGTACTCGCGCAAAAACAAACGATGTAAAGCAAGATATAGAAGATACACCAAAAATTGAATACGAAGAAAGCGCCCCTATAGGTAATTTTAAAATAATGTATTTTGAAGAATTAGCAAAATTAGAACCAGAAGAACAAATAACTATAATTAGAAATGCAAATGCTGAAGAATTAAATAGTTTACTTGGTAGTACTTTTGACGAAACTAAATTCTCAAAAGAAGTTATAAATGAATTAAAAACAAAATTATTAAATAACCAGTCATCACTTCTAGGATATGCAGGAGGAAATTCATATTTAAAAGTTGAAAAATTTTTAGAAAAGAACCCAGATTTATATTCTAAACTTAATAATGATTTTTTAATTGATATAACTTCTAAACGTAATCCATTAGCATTAGAAGAATGCTATAAAAGAATTGAAGCAGGAAGTATTTTATTTGACGAAAGTTTTTATAATAAATTTAATATGATTACAGGAGAAAATTACTCTTCTGCTGTTCCTGCTTTCTGTGCATTAGATACTAAACACTCTGATATGGTAATAAGTAGATTAAAAGACTTATATAAAATATTACCTGATAATCTTAAAACTATAAAACTTCACACAATTTTTGAACAAGCAAACCTTTGGTGTGCCTATGCTGAAGATTTAGTTGACGAAAATGGAATAAAAGTATTAGAAGAATTAACTAGCGAAAACCCTATAAAATCACAAGATGTAAACTTTAGATTATTAAATAGTGAATACATTAATGATTTAGGTAAAGACTTTTTTAAAACAATTATTAATGACCCAGCAATAACTAATAAAATTGAATATTTGCATAATAACTATTCAAATATATATGAAGCCTTTATAGATGTTTTAAATAAAAGCCAAAATGACGACTCATTAAATGTATTATATCCTAAAGTTTTAAGTGTTTTAGATTCGATGTTTAATAACCAATATGCCTTAAAAGATTTAAGTAAAGAAGTCCTTTCAAGTGAAGATTTTATAAATTTTGCTTTATATGCTGATGCTAACAGGGTTGTCCATCATAATGATATAAACCCAGTAAAGTTTTCTACTGACTTTAATGAAAAGTATATAAGAGATTGTGACGAAAAGTTCAATGAAATTTTTAATGGTTCAAGTCATATTACACTAGACATAGACTTATATGATATGAAGAACATATTTTTTAGAAAATATTTCTATATGAGTAGTATGGAAGTAGATAAATTTCTTAGTAAATATGAAACAAGTATGGATATGATAAAAAATAAAGACCCAGAACTAGCAACAATACTTGAATTTTTAAAACTAGGTAAAGAAATAGAAGATAAAAACACTTTTAAAGATTTATATGACAATATGAGTATTAGTTTTAATAAAGAAGAAATGTTAAATATTGAAAATAGATTAAGAACACTTTATGCTGAAACTTATGTAGATGCTTTATCTAAAACAGATAACATTATTAAAAATTCTACTAATGTAAAAACTCAAGTTATAGAAACAAGTAATGGTCCAAAAGAGATATCTATTATACCTATTGGAGAAGAATTCTCTTTAATAGTAAGAAGTAGTGACTCAGGTTTAGTAGAAGATGTAAAAGAATTAATTGATAATTCTTATATAAAATCTTGGGAACAAACAAATAGCCCTACTAATCATATATTAGCCACATCTTTCATAACCGAGTCCAATATAGGTTCTTGTCCAGTAAATAATGATGGTGTTTTATATGCTATTACTAATATTGACGAAGAAAAAATAGCCTTAATGGGAACTAGAGATATAAACTCACATATTAATTCAGTTGGTTATAAAGCAGGAGAAGTTCAAAGATTTGTAGACGCTAGAGAAATGTCTAAATATACTACTAGAATTTATAATGAAATAGGAATAGAAAAAGTAGGAACAACTCCAGACTATGTTATAATATATACTGACTGGACTGATAAATTAAAAGAAAATGCTTATAAGGCAGCAGCCGAGTGGAATATCCCAGTTTTAGAAATAGACAAAACTGAATTAGCAACTAGAGAAGCAAATAAAATAAATCAATTATTAGATAATTTTATAGAAACAAAAGATATTAAATCACTAAGTGATGCACTTGACCTATACGAGTCAAACTCTTCAGGATATAAACTTAACTCTTATGTTGAAAATGGTAATGAGGATAGAACTTCTCAAATTAATAATCAAACAATTTTTGATTTAGGATATTTTGACTCTGTTAAGATAGAAGATAAATTATTAAATTATATCTATGAACTAGGCGCTAAAGATACAAATGCTAAAGAAGTAGACGAATTATTAAAAGTATTAGATAGTGTTCAATATAAATATGATATAAACAATAATGGTAATAAATTTTTAGCCAATACTAAATCAAATTTATCTATAACTGAATTAAAAGATATGCTAAATAAAATTAGGAGATAATATGACAAAAAAAGAATTATTAAATAAAAAAATAAAAATATTAGAAAAAGTAGTAGAAAATAAAGATAACCCTATTAAAGTATTAATTAATGAGCAAGAAAAAAATAAAGAAATATTAAATAAAGATATAATAAATATAAGGAAAAAATAAAGGAGGATATATAATGAGTATTATAGTAGTAAATACAAATACACTAAGAAATACAGTAACAAACCTAAATAGAGAACAAAGTTATTATAATAGTAAAAAGTCAATTTTTACTTCTAGTAGTTTTAATGCTTCAGGTTTACTATCTAGTTATTTAAATAAAATTAATACTATATATACAAATATATCTAATAATATAAAGAATACAAAGGAGTATTTAAACGATTACATAAATGATGTTGAAGGTTTAGAGAAAAGCATGTCAGGTGGATATGGAAGTATAAAAACTGACCAAGTTGCATCTATAGTTAGAAGTTATAAGGGTTCTATCGAAAAAATGACACTTGATG
>CANRGI010000124.1 GCA_947630095.1 uncultured Bacilli bacterium | reverse complement strand
AACTCTCCCTCAGTTAATAAAAGATGCTAATATTATTACTATTTCTATAGGTAGTGAAGAATTATTTTCTAAATTAAGGTCAACTGATTTAAAAGAAAATAGTAACAAATTATATGAATTTATTGATAGTATGATTAATGATTATGAAACTTTAATTAAAGAAATAAAAAGATTAAATAAAAATAAAATATTTATAATAGGTTATTATAACCCACTTACTTTAAATGAAGATAACAAAGGAGAATTAACTAGATTATTTAATTATATTGATATTAAATTTAAAAAACTATCTTCTACTTATAAAATAGATTATATTTCTATCCAAAATGAATTTAAAAATAAACCTTACTATTTACCTAATAAATCAAGTTCTTTCCCTTCTCTTGAAGGTTATAACTATATAGCAAATGAAATAATAAAAAAATTAGAAAGTTAAATAACTCTCTAAAAATTCTTCTATATTCCCATCTAATACTCCATCTACATCACTTGTTTCATACCCAGTTCTAACATCTTTAACCATTGTATAAGGGCACATTACATAATTTCTTTTTCTAATACATATAACCTACTCTTTGATATCTCCATTGCCTTTTCTTTATTTTTAATTTGACTTCTTTCATTTTGAACAGTAACTACTATATTAGTAGGAATATGTGTTATTCTAACAGCAGAGTCTGCCGTATTAACTCCTTGTCCCCCTGCACCACTACTTCTATATACATCTATTCTTAAATCTTCTTCTTTTATTTGAACATTTATAGTAGTATCAATTTCAGGTGTAACTAATACTGAAGCAAAAGAAGTATGCCTTCTCTTATTCGAGTCAAATGGACTTATTCTAACTAATCTATGTACTCCACTTTCTCCTTTTAATATTCCAAAAGCATCTTTCCCTTTAATGTATATTGTAACTCCTTTTATCCCTACTTCTTCTCCTTCTTGTTCGCTAATTATTTCATATTTATAATTATGTTTAGTAAAGTATCTTATATACATTCTTTTAATCATATTAGCCCAGTCATTACTTTCAGTTCCCCCTGCACCACTATGTATCTCCATATAGCAGTCATTATGGTCAAATTCCCCATTAAGTAATATTTGTATTCTTAAAGTATTTATATTTTTCTTTATAATTTCTATTTCTTCGTCTAATAAACTATATTCTTCTTCATTACACTCTTTTAAAAACTGAGTATCACTATCTATCATACTTTTAGTTTCACTAAATAACTCACATTGATTTTTTAACTCTGCTAACTCTTTTAATACTTTACTAGTATCATTTCTACTCCAAAATTCTTCACTTTTAGTTTCTTTATCTAAACTATTTATTTTTTCTTGTTTCTTATCGTATTCAAAGTAACCTCCCTAAATTATTAATCTCACTATTTAATTTATCAAATATTTCTTTATAATTATTTTCCATTACTATCCTCCAATATTGTGACTTTATCCCCATTTTTAAGCCCAAAGGCATTTGCTTCGTCAGTATCTAAATGTAATTCCATATTATAGTTTTCACGCACTTTTACTAGTACATTATCTAGTATTCCCCCTCTTTCTCCACTAACACTTACTCTTACTTTATCTCCGTGTTTAATATTATATTTATTACTTTCTTCTTGATTTAAATGTATATGTCTATTTGCTAATATACACGCATTTTTTATTAGTATCTCTTTATCTTTATTACATACCACTATGTCTACTGCTCCATCAAAATTACCACTCATTCTTATAGGCGGATTAATACCTAACTTATAAGCATCAGTCTTACTTATCTCCACTTGGGTGTGTTCTCTAAAAGGCGCTACTATCCTTACATTTTCTAATACTCCTTTATTAGTTTTCAAACTAACTACACTATTAGTAGCGTACTCTCCATTTTGAGATAAATCATTTTTTTTAGTTAATTCTTGATTACCAAATAATAACATATAATCTTCTTTTTTAAAATGAATATGTCTATTACTTACTCCTACTTTTATTTCCATACTTCTCACCTAAATTAATTATATAATAAATAAGTCTATTTTTAAAGTTAATTACATAATTTTATAGTGAGGTGATTATTTAATGAACGGAAGTTTTTATAAAAGTCCAATGTACGAAGGAGACCCTTCTTATGAAAGAGACACGGCATATCCAGGAGAATTTCCAGACCTTCCTATGGAACAAAGTTATATTGAAAATATTTTAAGACTTAATAAAGGCAAAAAAGCAACAGTTTATATGAGTTTTTCTGACTCGATTAACTGGAGAGATAAAATATACACAGGAATAATTGAGCAAGCAGGTCGTGACCATATCATACTTAGTGACCCTAAAACAGGTAAATGGTATCTATTACTTATGATATATTTAGATTATGTAGAATTTGACGAAAAAATAAATTATAAATAAATATAAAGATGTAAAAATATATATTTTATGATAGAATATTATTATAGGAGTAGTGATTATATGGAAAGCGATTATAATGGTATCGAGCATTCAGATAATGAACTTAATAAACTTAAATTAAGAAAATATGTTTATCAAATGTTTGAAGAAAATTTAATAAATGAAAATTATTTACAAGAAATTTTAAATAAAATAGACTCGATTAATGAAGCAGATTTAATGAAAGAAATAACAGATAAAGACCTAACTAATTATAATAATGTAAAAAACTTTTTTCTAAATATAAGAAAAAAACAACCAGACGAAGTTAGAGATTTAAATGATTATTTTTATGTTATCATAGGTGAAAATGAAATATCATTCCATTTAAAAATAACTGATTTAAAACCATTTATAAATAGACAAGGTTTAAGTTTATTAGAAAATGAATTTGAAGACGCTATGACTTCTTTAGCCCAAATAGTTAAAGAAAAAGAAAATATAAATGGAATAAGTGCAATTTCTCATTTAGTAAGAAAAGGTTTTATAGGTTCATTATTTGAACAATATGGTTTTAAAGTTTATTCTAAAAAAGTAGAAGATGCAAAAAATGACGAGTTTCTACAAAAGTTTTATGATAAATTTAAAAATTATAATGGGAAAAATTATACACAACTCGGTATTGCATACATAAGTAGAGAGGATTTTCTCGATTTAATGAGTCAAAATAAATTATAAATAAAATGTAAAAAGGATAATAAAAATTATCTTTTTTCTTTATTATATGATACAATTATCTTATGAAAAAAGTATTATATTTAATTTTAACAATTATTTTATGTATTCCATTTACTTCTAATGCTTTAGAGATAAATGATTTATATTCTGAAAATGTTATTATTTATAACAAAGACGAAGATAAAATTCTATATGAAAAAAATGCTGACGAAATAACTAACATTGCTTCCCTAACTAAAATAATGACAACTATTGTAGCAATAGAAAATATAGAAGATTTAGACGATGTTGTAGTTATAACAAATGAAATGCTAAAAGGAATACCTTGGGACGCAAGTGTTGCGGGTCTTAAAGTTGGAGATAAATTAACTTATAGAGATTTACTTTATGCAAGTATGTTACCCTCAGGAGCAGATGCGACTAATTCACTTGCTGTAAGCCTAACAGGGTCAGTTAATGCTTTTGTAGAAAAAATGAATGCTAAAGCAAGAGAACTTAATTTAGATAGCACTAATTTTGTTAATACTACAGGTCTTGACGTATCAGGTCACTATTCAACAGTAAGAGATATATTATCCCTACTTAACTATTGTTTAGAAAATGAAACATTTAAAGAAGTATTTGAAACTAAAACATATACTACTACTAATGGTATTA
>CANRGI010000123.1 GCA_947630095.1 uncultured Bacilli bacterium | reverse complement strand
CCTTATGATACACTTCACGAAGTAATAGGAATAAAAGAAAACCCTAGCAGTTTAAAAAGTTTTAACATTAATTATGAAGAAATAGACTTAATTGATAACGACTTTAACTACACTAAAATAGAAGAAACATTAAAATCTGAAAAAATAAAAGTAATAGAAATTCAAAGAAGTAAAGGATATAGTACTAGAAAAAGTATCACTTTAAAATCATTAAAAAAAGTAATAAATTTTATAAAAGAAATAGATAATGATGTAATAATTATGGTAGATAATTGTTACTGTGAATTTGTTAGTGAAAAAGAACCAACCCAAGTTAATGCAGATTTAATTGTAGGTTCTCTAATAAAAAATCTAGGTGCAGGTATTGCTTCCAACGGGGCGTATATAGCAGGAAAAAAAGAATTAGTTAATTTGTGTGCAGAAAGACTTAACTTGCCAGGGGAAGGTAAAGACGTAGGCCCATCTCTAGGCGCTAATAAAGAAATACTAAAAGGCTTATACTTATCCCCATCAGTAGTATCTTCTTCTCTTAAAATAGCAACACTTGCTTCTTTCATTTTAGAAAATCTTAACTTCAAAGTTGAACCTAGATATAATGACACAAGGGCGGACATAGTAGAAAGCATAATTTTTAATGATAGAGAAAAACTTATTAAATTTGTAGAAGGAATACAAAGTGGAGGAGCAATAGACGCTCATATTACCCCAGTACCATCTCCAATGCCAGGGTATCCCTGTGATGTAATAATGGCCTCTCCCTCTTTTACTCAAGGTTCTTCTATTGAATTATCCTGTGATGGCCCATTAAGAGAACCATTTGTCGCTTATATGCAAGGCTCATTAACTTATGAATATGGTAAACTTGGCCTTATTGAAGCACTAAAAAACATACTTTAGTGTTTTTTTTCATAAAAGCCCGTGCACATTAAGAAAAGAAACGTATACTATTACTAGGAGGTAAGAAAATGCTAAATCTAACATTAATAAAAAATATATTAATTATTGCAATGGCCTCAAGCATTATATCAACCTCTCTAACACAAAAATTAAAAGAAGGAACTAAAAGTAAAAAGTTTATGTTACTTAAAAATTTTATAATATCTATGGTAATAGGTGTGTTATTCAGTTTATCATTTTCAGATATTAAATTTCCATATTATCTTTGGGTAGGCTTATTCGCATTTATTGGTGCCCAAATGATATATGAGGCATTTGAAGACAAAATATTTGACTCGTTTGAAAACATACAAAAAGTTATATATATTGAAAGGGGTAATAAAAAATGAAATTAAAATACCCTGTAAACTACATAGCGATAACTACATATTTTAAAAAGGGAGTTCATAATGGTATAGACCTCGGCTGGTCAAGTGCTTATGGTGGTAGTGAGCAAGCGATATATGCTCCTGCTGATGGAATAGTAACTGCAGTTAGAAAAGATTATAACCAAACAGACGCAACCGGTTCTTCTTATGGTAATTATGTTAAAATAAAACACGCTAATGGTCTTTCAACTCTATGTGCCCATCTCAAATACGGAAGTGTTTCCGTTAATGTCGGAGATACCATAACCGAAGGCACTCAAATAGGAATAATGGGTAGAACAGGAAGAGCAAATGGTAACCACTTACACTATGAAGTATTTTTAAATGATACCAAAGTAAATCCAGAAGACTATACCTATGTATATCCGACCCAAATAGTATCTTCTAACCCAACAGCAACTGAAGGCTTATTATATTACACTAAAGAAGAAACCCCACCAACACCACCTGAAACAGTAGACGAACTTAAACGCCAAATACAATTCTTAGAAGACAAAATCTCACTTCAAACAAAAGAAATCGAAATTTTAAAACAAGAACTTAGTGAAAAAGAAAACTTTATTTTTGAATACAACGTAGAAGAAACTGCCCTTTATGAAATAGAACTTTATAAAGGAGAAATGCTCTACATAAAAGAAAATTAATAATAATTTAATAAAAATTGTAAAGAAGTTAGTAAAAAATCTCTAACTTCTTTATTATATACTTTAAAAAACTAAAATATATTGTTATAATTAAATAGAATAGGATAGTGTTAAATATGAAAAGAGTAATAGTTTACATAGTATTAATCATTATTTTTACTTCTCTAGGTTTATATGGTTTCTTTAATAAACCAAAAGAACTACCTCCAAAAGCAATATTAGGTAATACTTATTATAGTTTTAATAAAAATAATGGAGATTATGACGAAATAAAAATAGACGAAAATAAAGTAAGTTATATAGGCGACCTAATGGACTTAACAGATTGTAATGATTATGAATATAAGGAAAGCACAGGAATACTTAAATTAAGTTGTGGCACTTCTTTTAAATTAGATGCAGCAACTGAAACAGGTATAATGCTAGAAGTAAATGGAATAAATGAATTTTTCTATTCAGATAAAGAAAACTCTTATAAAGTAGAATTTCAAAAACATTTTAATACTGATATAAATAGTTATAAGATACAAGGCTTATCTCTAGTAAATACGTTAAAAACTAACTATGAAAAATTATTAGAAATGTCTTCCTCAAGTAACATTAACTTTGTTTATTTAAGCACACCTAAATGTAGTAATGAATGTATAATATTTAATCATACATTTATGAAATTTACTAATACTAATAATAAATACTATCTACCACTTGATAATTTGAATAAGGAAAGCATAAAAGACTTTAAAAATAAATTTAATTATGACTTAACTGATAAAGAAAACCCTCAAGTAATAGTATTTAAAGATGGTAAAGTATTAGAAATAATAGATATAGAAGCAAAAACCTTTGATTTAAGTAAATACGAAGGTTTTGGGAATAATTATGGAGTTGAAAATGAAGAAAATAACTAAAGAAGAAATAGAATTATTAGATAAATATGTAAGATGCGCTAACTACTTATCAGTAGGAGAGTTGTATTTAATGGATAATCCTTTATTAAGAAGAAAATTAGTTTTAAAGGATATCAAACCTAATGTAGTAGGCCACTGGGGAACCGCTCCAGGTCAAAATTTCATATATGCACATTTAAATAGGATAATAAAAAAATATGATTTAAATATGATTTACATATCAGGTCCAGGTCACGGAGGAGAAGCCTGTGTTGCAAATACATATATTGAAGGAACTTATAGTGAAGTTTACCCTGATATTACTGAAGACGAAATAGGACTTAAAAAACTATTCAAACAATTTAGTTTTCCAGGAGGAGTATCTTCTCACGCTGCCCCAGAAACCCCAGGAAGTATTAATGAAGGAGGAGAATTAGGTTATAGTCTATCTCACGCTTACGGAGCAGTTCTTGATAATAAAGATTTAATAGTCGCTTGTGTAATAGGCGACGGAGAAGCAGAAACAGGCCCTCTTGCTACATCTTGGCACTTAAATAAAATAATTAACCCTAAAAATGATGGAATAGTTTTACCTATATTACATTTAAATGGTTATAAAATAGCAAACCCAACTATATTAGCAAGACTACCAGAAGACGAATTAATATCTTTATTTAAAGGTTATGGTTATAAGCCTTATATAGTAAGTGGTTCTGACACAAAGAAAATGCACACTTTAATGGCAAAAACATTAGACGAAATAGTAGATTATATTAAAAAGATAAAACTAAATGCAAATAGATATACTTTTAGACCATTATACCCTATGATTATCTTACGTACTCCTAAAGGTTGGACAGGTCCTAAAGAAGTAGAAGGAACTTATAAATCACATCAAGTACCTCTTTTAGTAAACAAAGATAATGAAGCAAATGTAGAAGCATTAGAAAAATGGTTAAAAAGTTATAAACCTAATGAATTATTTAATAAAGATGGAAGTAT
>CANRGI010000122.1 GCA_947630095.1 uncultured Bacilli bacterium | reverse complement strand
AATAGATGTAAGTATATAGCAGAAAATTATTTAGAAGATGCAAAGTTAGTAAATCAAGTAAGAGGCGCATTAGCGTATACTGGGTTATATAAAAATAAAAGAGTGACTGTATTTACAAGTGGTATGGGTATACCTTCTATGGGGATATATTCTTATGAATTATTTAAATTTTATGATGTAGATACTATTATTAGAATAGGTACAGCAGGGTCTTATAAAGATTATCTTAATGTAGGAGATATAGTACTTGCAAATTCTTCATATTCTATGAGTGGGTATACTTATGAATTTAATAAAACTAAAGAAGATACTTTTTATGGAAGTGATAAAGTAAATGAGGTAATAAAAGAAACTGCTAGGGAGTTAAATATAAATTTAAATTTAGGTAAAGTTCATTCCACTAGTGCTTTTTATACAATAGATTTTGACTTTAAAACTATAGATGCAGAGTGTGTAGAGATGGAAACGTTTAGTTTGTTTGCTAATGCTAAAGAACTTAATAAAAATGCTTCTTGTTTACTAACTATATCAAATTCATTTATAACTAATCAAGAAATGAGTAGTAGTGAAAGAGAAACTAGATTAAATGATATGATAGTTTTAGCATTAGAAGCAATAATAAAGTTATAAGACTAATGTGTCTTTTTCTTTTTATTTTTAAAAAAAGTATATATAAATTAATTAAAATAGGTTATAATAGCATAGAGAGGAGCAAATAATATGGATTATAAAAGGGAAGTTAAAGATAATTATACTTTACATTTAATAAAAACTGATAGATTTAAAAGGGTTAATGTTTCTTTTAGATTTACTAAAAAATATGATAGAGAAGAAAGTGCTTATTTGAAATTATTAAGTAGTGTATTACCTTTTAATGGCACTAAAAAATATAAAACTAGAATGGATATAAGTAGAGTGTTAGAAAGTCTTTATAATACAGGGTTATCTAATTCATTATATTTAGTTAGTAGAAATATGGTATATAATGTTAATTTATGTATGGTTAATCCTAAATATACAGAAGAAAATTTATATAGTGATGCTTTTAGTGTGTTAAAAGAGATTATGTTTAATCCTATAATAAAATCAAATAAATTTAAAGAAGAAGTTTTTGAGATAGAAAAACGCAACTTAATAGAGTCTATACGTAATGTTAAAGACGAGCCATCTGAGTATGGTAGACTTAAATTTGAAGAAAGTTTTTATAAAGGTACTATATATGGGGAAAATAATTATAAAAATATAAAGATATATGAAAATTTAGAAAATGAAAAGTTATATCAAGTTTATAAAAGATTATTTAGTGAATTTAAAATAGATGTTTTAGTAATAGGAGATTTTGACGAAGATAAGATAAAAAGTGAAGTTAGTAAATTATTAAAAGATTTTAGGCAAAGTGAAGATTATGTAAAAGGGGAAGATTTAATAGTTAAAGTTAAAAATCAAGAAGTAAATAATAAAATGGAAAGTGTTAGTACTCAATCTAATTTATTTGTAGGTGTTACTATGGGTAAACTTACTTATGAAGAAAGGAAGTTTGTATTACCATTATATAATGCTATTTTAGGACATATGAATAATTCAATATTATTTGTAAATGTTAGAGAAAAACACTCTTTATGTTATTATATAGGTAGTGTTGCTAGTATGTATACTGATACTATAGTAATAAATGCAGGTATAAATAAAAAGAATTATGAAAAGACTTTAAAATTAATTAAAGAAAGTTTAGATAGTATGAGTAAAAAGAATGTTATAAAACCTCTTATTGTAAATGCTAAAAAAACATTAGAAATTGCTTATAATGATTACTATGATAATATATTTAAAATAATTAATCATTATTATTTAAACGAATTATCTTATGTACCTACTGTTGAAGAGAGAAGAGAATATTTAGAAAAGATAAGTGTAGAAGATATATGTGAGTTTGCTAAGAAGATTGAAATTAAAAATATATTTTTATTGGAGGGGACTATAAATGAAGAAAATTAAATATAATTATGACGAAGAAATATTAGAAACTACATTAGAAAATGGGTTAAAAGTTTATATGTATCCTACTAATAAAACTAGAAATTATTATGTTACTGTTTCTACTCATTTTGGGGCTGAAGTTATGAAATATAAAAAGAAAGATAAAGTATATGATGTAACTTTAGGGAGTGCACATTTTCTTGAACATAGGGTAATGGATTTTACTAAAAATGAAAGTGCTAGTAAGGCTTTAAGTGAGTATGGGTCACTAGTAAATGCTTATACAACATATAATGGAACTAATTATAATTTATTTGGTAAAGAGGCTATTATAGAAAATATGACACTTCTATTTGATAGGGTATTTAAAGCAAATATAAAAGAAGAAGATGTAGAAAAAGAAAGAGGGATAATATTAGAAGAATACTATATGTATTTTGATGACCCTTACTTTATATTACATAATAATTTAAATAAAAATATGTTTAGAGATGCTTTTATTAAATATCCAGTGATAGGTACTACTCAAGGTATAAAGGGAGTAAAGACTAGTGAATTAAGAAGATTATATAAAGATTTTTATACTCCTGATAATATGTTTATAGTAGTAAGTGGTGCTTTTGATAAAGAAAAAGTATTAAAATTTATAGAGGAATATACTAAAGATATTAAAGGTTCTAAAGAAGATATAGAAGTTATTAAACCTAAGGAGAAAGATGGGGTACCGTGTGAGTATGAAGAAGTATCTTTAGCAGTTAATGAACCTAAAATTATAGTAGGGTATAAGTTTCCTGTTATGAAAGGGATGCCTCTTCTAAAACAAAAATTAATATTTAAGATGTGTTTATCTAATCAATTTGGATTAAGTGGGGAAGCACTTCAAGAGTTAGAGAGATTAGGTATTAAAAGAAATACTTGGGGATTTGAGCAAGTAGACGATTACTTTTATATGTATTTTAAAGCAAGTACTACTAAATGTGACGAATTTTTAGAAGTAATAGAGAAATATTTAAAGAATTTAACTATAGATAAAGAAGCACTTGATAGAAAGAAAAGGTCTAGGTTGAGTTCATTAATATTAGCATTTGAAGATATAATAGGTATAGAAGATATGATAACTACTGAATTATTTACTTATAATAAACTTAATAATAAAAAAGACGAGATAATAAAAGAAATAACATTAAGCGATGCTAAGAAAGTGATAGATAGTATTAGTTTAAAAGATAAATCTATTTTGAAAATAGTAGGAAAATAGTGATTATATGTCACTATTTTTAAGTATAAAAAAAGAAACTAGTTACTTTGTAGTTTCTTAAGTTCTTTAGTTATTTCTTCTTTTTTTATGTTTTTAATTTGATAGTAGTTAAAGTCACTCATTAAGTAAAATACTTCTTCTTGCATTTTCATTATTTCGTCTAGTCCATATTTAAGAGCAGTGTGTACCTTTTTATTAGAACTTTCTAGGGTACCGTGTACATAAACTTCAACTGTACTTTTAAGAAGTAATAACATACTTTCTAAAATTAGTTTATCATTCACAAGATATATCCTCCATAACTTTTAAAATTTTTTCTTTAATATCTTCATGTTTTTTAATTTCTTTATTTATGAGGTTATAGGCTTTGGTATCTTCTATTAAATTAGAATAATTATTCCATAAAGATATTAGATTTTGTTCGTGGGTTACTGCATCTACCATATAGAGTAAATCTTTTTGTGTCATTTTTTCCTCCTTTTGTTAATAGTGTGGCTTTATAAGAGGAAATTATTACAATAAGTTTGTGATTTTTTGATATAATTTATTTTTTATTGTTGTCTGAAATTATTATGTTAATATTAAATAATTTTGCTATAAACATATTTGTAATTTTAAAATATATTA
>CANRGI010000121.1 GCA_947630095.1 uncultured Bacilli bacterium | reverse complement strand
CTTAAATAATCATAATAAGATATAGCTATTTTATTATCAATTTTATTTTCTAATAATTTTCCTCCTTCCTTTAAAAATTGATTTACTCTTTTATAAGAGCCTTTAATTTGTATTGTATTCATTTTTTATCACACTCCTTACTTTAAATGAATACAATACAATTTTAACAAAAAAATTATGTTAAGAAAAAATTGAAAGAATCTCTATTTTTATAGGGCTTTTTTCAATTCCTTAACATAACTAAATCCTTAACATAAAAATAATTATGTTAAGTTTAACATAATCTTATTTAAAAAAAAGAAAACCATTTATTGATTTTCTCTATGAGTATAATCATAATTTATATTAGGATAATTTTCTTCTATATATTTAGGAATATAACCACTGTCAGTAGGCATATCTTCACAACTAATTCTATTATTTTCATATAATACAGTTTCAGCAAATTCTTCACTTACAGTGTATTTATCTTTATTTTCCCAATTCATTACTCCAAAATGTCCTTTACCAGTTTCTAAAGTATACGCATCGTCTTCTTCTATATAATTTATAGTATAAGGTCCATTTTCACTAACAGCATACACATTAGGTGTACTCATATTTGTTTCAGCATATACATCATAGTAAGTTGAACTACCATCTTTATTAAATTTATAATACCACTCTTCATATATGCCATCACTCATTCTTTCTCCTCTAAAGCACCCGATTATATTCTCTCTAACACTAAATATCTCTCTTTTCCTAGGCGCTGCTTTATAAGTATAATCTTCAAAGTTAAGGTAAGCAAACCCAGCAAAAGCAACTGAAAGAGTAATAAGTATTCCATAAGTATATTTTAAAAATAAATCTTTAACAAAATGAAATACCTTACTAAAAACATTACCTTTCATTTCGTCCCATTTCTCCCCACATATATACTCAACAATATCGTGGTCTTTTATATGTAATAATTTATTACACTTAGTACATAATATATTTTTATTATCATTAATAGTATTACAATGTATACAATGTATCTTTTTCACAGTTACTCCTCCTCATATAAATAAGCATAAAGTTTAATTGCATTTTTAAAATCTTTATTATCGCTTATTAAATAGTAGTTATTATATATAGTATTCGCATCTATATATACAGTATCGTCTTTTTTATATTTTTCTTCTTTAATTAACTCATTATCAGCGCCATATAAATTGATATAATAAGTATCTACTTTATTAGGTATATACATATTTAATTTGAGCATCTTATCATTATCAAAGTAAGTTTCTTTTCCTTGCATTATATAGTAAACATTTTCTTTTTCATAATATTCAAGAGAATAATCAGTTCCATCTCTTAATTCTATTTTATTAGTTTTATCTACTATTGATAATATAGTAACTCCACATAATGCTAATATAAAAGCAAACTTTACCATATCATTATCTATTATGAAGCCAAAACCTTTAATATTTTTTAAATTACTCCATCTCTTAAGCCAAGTTAATAATGATTTCTTTTCTGCCTTTTCCTTTTCTTCTTCACTAAACTTATTACCACAATTTATACAGTAATTCGCTCTTCTAGTATTCTTACATTTACAATTTTTACATTTCATATTTAACACCTCAAAAAAACTGGCGTCCCCGATTGGATTTGAACCAACGACACCCACCTTAGGAGGGTGGTGCTCTTCCTGCTGAGCTACGAGGACACCTTGTATACATTATAACACTTATATTTTGATTTTGCTATATTTTATTCAAATTAATTCATAAGTATGCTATAATGAAAAGAAAGGAGAAAGATTTATGGAAATAATAGTTAATGGAATAGGTTCAAAATATGTAACACCAGATTTAGTTACAATGGATATTAATTTTAGTTTAGTAGATAAATCTTATGAAAACGCTATTGCTAATGGACCTAAAACAGTTATAGAATTTATAGATAAAGTATTATTAAAAAATAATATAGAAAAGGATAAAATGAAAACTAGAAGTTTTATAGTAAGTGAGGAGAAAGAATATAACGAAGAAAAGAGAGAATATATTTTAGTAGGTTATAAATTTAGTGAAAACGCGCATATTACTTTAGATTATGACTTATACTTAATTTCAAAGATAATAATAGATTTAAAAGATTTAAAAAATGCTCCTAGTATTACATTTGATTTTAAGGTAAAAAATGAAGAAAAAATAAGAGAAAGTGTATTATCTCTTGCTTATAATGATGCTCTAAGTAAGGCAAGGGCAATTGCTACTGCCTCTGGTAGTGAGATAAAATGCTGTAAAAAAGTTACTTTTAATAATGAAAGTGACGATTACTCATATACTCCTAGATTATACAATTGTAGTATAAGTGAAGATATTAAAAACACATTTACACCAGAAGATATAGAAATAAAAGAGATTTTATATTGTACTTTTGAAACTAATTAATATAGAGATGTTTAATTGATATTAAGAGAATTTGACGTTTTGTACTTTATTTGATATAATATCTACTCATTAAAGGGGAAAATTGGTATGAATATTATAGAGTTTATAAAAAATTTATTTAGAAATAAAAATGTAAGCAATAGTGGTGATATAATTTTAGCAAGTAATTTAGTTAAAATTCCAAATAGAAATGATTATAAAGATAATAAAGTTAAATTAAATTTAATTAATCAATATAAAGAAGAATATAAACAAATTATAAATAGTAATAACTTTTTTACTAGTGTTAACTTTAATAATGATAATTTATTTGATAATATGAAAATGTATATAGAGTTATGTTTAAATACTTTTGATATAGATTATTTAGAAAATATATCTTCAGAAGAAAAGTATGATTATTTACTTAGAATACATAAATCTAAAATATATTTTTATAACATTATAAACTTAGAAGAAGATACTAGACTTAGACTGGTTGCTTTAAAAGAATTACATAATAAAACTTTATCTAGGAATAAAAGAAATAGTATATTAAATGAAATAGATAAACTTACTAATACTCTCATAATATATGAAAATTCTAAATTATCTATAATATTACAAATAAATGCTTATATAAATAATCGTGAATATAAGATTAACAGTTTTAAATTTGATAACATAAATGAATATATAGAAAATAAAAATAAATTAGTTTCTAAAATATGTTATTATGTATTTAATGAAGAAATTAATATAACTAATATAGAGACCCTAGCGTGGGCAGAAGAAAAGATAGAAGTATATGCTTATAAACATAAAGATATTGATAAAATAAGAAAAGATTTAAAGAATTTTGAAGTTGATACTTTTAATAAAAAAGAATTACTAGAAGATTTAGAGAAAATAGAATATAAAATACTAGCCTTTTATATATATGGAAAAGATATAGTTACTGAAAGTGATTTAGATACTTTATATGACTCTAAATTTAAAATTTTATCTTTAACTCCAAGTGTTTTTGATTTTAGTGAAGTTTTTGTAGATACTAATACATTTTATAAAGAATTAAATTGTTATATGAAAATAGTAGAAAAAAAGATAAATTTATTATCAGTTGATACAGATTCTTTTTACGGAGAGGAAATAAATGCAAAATATATTAATATTATTAAAGGTATTTTAAAAAATGGTAAAAGATATTTTGATTATTATGAGATTTTAACTAATAAGTATTTATTTAATATCTTGTTATCTATGAAAGATAAATATAAAATTGAATATATTTTAGATAACTTTAAAGTTAAAAAAAGTGATTATCCTTTAGTTGATTTTTATGAAGATATTTTTGTGTGGGAAGAAGAAATTCCAGTTAAGACTTTATATAAAATAATGAAGTCTCAAAATTATAAATTAGAAAGTGATGTTTATGACTTTTATAAAAAATCACTTTTTGATGTATTAAATAATATGTATTATTTT
>CANRGI010000120.1 GCA_947630095.1 uncultured Bacilli bacterium | reverse complement strand
TAAATTAGAACTAAAAGAAGAAAAAGGTGACGAAGAAATGAATAAAGATGTTAGTAGTGAAATGGTAAGTGTTTTAACAGAAAGTCAATTTAATGATTTAAACAATGCAAAAGTAGATACACCTAATATTGATAATGTATGGAAAGTACCACCTAAGACAGAAACTCCACCACCTACATTTAAAGCAAATGCTATACAATATAAACAAATAGTATTAGATTCTGAAGAAGAAGAAAGAATTGAAAAAATAGAAAAAGTTGAACCAGTTCCAGTGACTGATATAAATAGTAGTAAATTTATAACAGAAAAAGAAGAAGACGATAAAATAGAAGTAATAGATTTATAATTCTTCTTTTTTCTTTTGCATTACTGTGATATAATTTTAGTATAATAGAAATGGAGAGTGTTTATGAAACAAAGAATAATAAGCGCATTAATAGCACTAATAATAATTATACCTATTATAATACACGGAGGTACATTATTTAATGTAGGTGCTTCCCTTATAGGACTTATAGGTTTTACTGAACTACTAATGGCTAAAGAAAAAGAAAAAAAGTTACCTTATATAGTAAAAGTATTAGGAGTAATATGTTTTTTACTTATATTAGTAAGTAATTTTGATATAGTTAAAGATACTTTAATAGAAAATCTTGATAGAATATCTACCTCTATCTTACTACTAATCACGCCTATAGTATTTTATCATAAGAGTAAAAAGTATGATATAGAAGATGCTTTATTCTTATTTGGAGGTGCTGTATTTTTAGCACTTGCATTTAATAATTTAATAAGTATACGCGCATTTAATATAAATTATTTTTGGTTTATATTAATTATTACAACTCTTACAGATACATTTGCCTATATTACAGGTTATCTTATAGGTTCTCATAAAATGATACCATCAGTAAGTCCTAAAAAAACTTGGGAAGGCTTTATAGGTGGTACTATAATGGGTACATTTACTGCTACAATGTTTTATTTAAGAATATTTAATTTTAATGGGAATATATTATTTTTAATATTAATAGTAATGTTACTAAGTATGATCGGGTCTATTGGAGATTTAGTCTTCAGTGCGATAAAAAGGCATTATGAGATAAAAGACTTTGGAAATATCATGCCAGGTCACGGAGGAGTATTAGATAGACTAGATAGCATATTATTTGTTTCATTAGCATTTAGTTATTTATCATTATTTATATAGGAGGCACTTATGATAAATTTATTACTTTCAGTTTTAGACTTTGCTTTAACATTAATAATATTAATTTTAATGTTAGGTTTAATAGTATTTATTCACGAACTAGGGCACTTCTTAGCAGCAAAGAAAAAAGGAGTTTATGTCTATGAATTTGCAGTAGGTATGGGTCCTAAAATATTTAGTTTTAAAAGAAAAAATGACGAAACAGAGTATTCACTTAGACTATTTCCATTAGGTGGTTTTACAGCATTAGCAAGTGATATAGAAACATCTAAAGATTTAAAAAAAGAACAAATATTAGAAAACAAAAGTGCATTAAGTAAATTTTTTGTACTTATTATGGGTATAGTTTTTAATGTAATTCTTGCTATAATTTTATTCTTTATAAATGGTTTAATCTTTGGTTCTCCAGTTACTAAACCTTATGTAGGGGATATTGTAGAAGGTAGTCCTGCAGACGCATCAGGCTTAAAGAGTAAAGACTTAATATTATCTATTAATGATGCTAAAGTTCATAGTTGGGACGATGTAATATTAGAAACAAGATTTTTAAAAGAAGAAAAAGAAACATTTACATTTAAAGTATTAAGAGATAATGAAGAAATAGAAATAGTTATAAAACCAAATTATGAAAAAGGGGAAGAAGATGAGATTATTCCTGTATTTGGTTTTACTGAAAATGAGATAAAAGAAAAAGGTTTCTTAAGTGCAGTAAAATATGCTTTTAGAGGTACTTATGAAAATGCTTTCGGTGTATTTAATATCTTAGGTAAATTAGTAACAGGTAAAGTGGGGGCTAATAACTTAAGCGGGCCAGTAGGTGTATTTAGTGTAATTGATAAAGTTAAAGAAACAGGTTTAGAAACAATTATATATTTAACTGCTTATCTAAGTATAAATGTTGCAATAATTAATTTAATACCAGTTCCAGTATTTGATGGAGGTAGAATACTTTTATTAGTAATTGAAAAGATATTAAATAGAAAACTAAATAAAAATGTAGAAACAATAATAAATAACATAGGCGCTATATTACTTATACTACTTATGATTTATGTTACTTTAAATGATATTTTAAAGTTATTCTAGGTGACTTATGAAAACACAAATAATAGTAATATTAATTTTATCTCTATTAGTTTTTACCTTACTTTATTTATTATCTATATTTATTAGGTATCAAATAAGAATACATACAATTTTAACTAAATATAAAGAATATAAAGAAACTAAGCGGGCAGTATTATGTTTTGTAGACGACGAATTTGATTTTAAAAGTAATGTATTTAGATATATAGAACTTAATGATGGAAAATTTATAATAAGAGGTAAAACTTATAGTATAGACGAAGTAGTAGATATGCGCTACAACATAAGATATTTTGGTATGCCACCTAGAAGTGAAGTACTAGTTTGTATTATTCATAAAATAATAAAAGACGTATACAATGTCGACAGTGCATATATAAGAAATAATTACCCAATTAGTTTAGTAGTTATTGTACACGCTCTTAAAAATAATATAGAACTTGATAAAGAAAAAGTAAAAGAATTATTAAAAACATTAAAAGATAAAACTATAAAACCATAGCGAACAAAATTTGAGGGTTGCTAATCATACCACTTTATATTATAATTAATCTATAATAAGGAGTAAGATATGAATAGTTTTAATAAAAATAAAAAAATTGTCGAAATATGTAAACATTATTACAAAATAGCAAATGTTATTATTTATGATTATGATAAAGTTACTTCAAATATAATAAAAATGTATGAAGAATATATATTTTCAAGAGATTTAACTACACAAACTGATATAGATAAATTAACTCTTATAGATAATATAATGTATAAGTTTATTACTGATAGTAGATTTAAAAAAGAGTTATGTGAATATTTTACAAACTTAAAAGTATCAAAAGTATCTAATTTAGTGGAGTATGTAATAAATAAAATGATAGAATTTTTTAATGAATATAAAGATATATACACTAGAAATATATATATACCTAGATGGATATAAATGAGTAGGATTTTTCTTACTCTTTTTATATATAATAAAAAAAATTTATATTCTCTAATTTTTTTCTTTTATTTGCTAATTACTTATTGTATAATAAAAATTAGTTAGGTTAATCGCTTATAGTAGTACATAAAAAACCTAAAGGGAAGGGGGTAATATAAAATTTAAAAAATAAAAAGTTATTTTTAATTATATGTTTTTGGAGGGTAGTAAAAAATGAAACAAATTGAAAATGATAACTTAAAATTAATGGTATTTAAAAGTGCAGAAGATTTAGGTAGCAAAGTAAATGAACATTTATTAAAAATGTATGGTTTAGATAGTAGTGAATATACATTTTTAACTAGCATAAAAGAGAATTTCTTTAGTGATGGACATTTAAAAGTAGAAATAAATGAGTCTATAAGAGGTAAAGATTTATTTATTTTAACAGATATAGGAAATTATTCCTTAACTTATAAAATGAGAGGTTTTATTAATCACGCGAGTCCTAATGATTTAATTATGGAGTTAGAAGATGGAATAGGCGCTTGTAACTCACACGCTAAGAGTATAAATATAGTAATGCCTCTTTTATATGCAGGACGTCAACATAGGAGAAATACTAGAGAAAATTTAACTTGTGGTATGGTTTTAAGACAATTAGACAATATGGCTCACGTTAAATCATTATTAACTTTTGACGCACACGACCAAGGTGTTGAGCATTCAGTTCATAATATGGAATTTGATAACTTTTATGCAAC
>CANRGI010000119.1 GCA_947630095.1 uncultured Bacilli bacterium | reverse complement strand
GTTCAGGCAGCCCTGGCCGCTTGAACTACAACTATGTCCGCGATTCGAGCGGCGTTCGTCCAGTAGTTTCTCTGAAATCTTGCGTATCTGTATCTGGTAAGGGAACAACCACTGACCCATATATTCCGAGTATCGATAGTGATTGTGCTGAAGCAGATAACTAAAAAGAAATAAAAAATATTAATTAAATATGGTTAGTAAATTATTTGAAAGTCATATATAAATTAATATTTTTATTTATAGATTAATATTAAAAAATTCGTCATAAAAAATTCTTGACCCTTGGTACTTTATGTGATACAATAAACACTTGTATAAAGGGGGAAATACAATGAATGATAAGAAAATAGAATTATATTCTAAAATAAACCAACCCAGTTGGGTAGTTGACGAAGCAATGAGGTATCTTCGTAAAAAAGATTTAAATAAGTCTAATCAAGAGATTATAGATAGAATTAATCAAATAATAAAAAGTAAAGATTTAGATAGTAAAGTAATAAATCCTGATTTTTATGCTAACTTTAACTATAGTAAAGAATTAGTAGATAAAGCTATTTTAACACTTCATAAAAATGATTTAAAAGTAATAAATAAGTTTTTAAATAATCCAGGAACTATATGTACTAAAGGAATTAAAAAGATAATAGAAAAGATTAATAATATAATAAGAGAAGATGTATGTAAAAATTCTTTATATGACTTATATCCTCAGTTTAGTAAGGAAGAAGTGAGAGATGCTTTTAATAAATTACCTATAAAATACAAAGAAAGAATAACAAAATTATATACAATAGATAATAGTGTGGAAGTAAAAGAAGAACTAGAAGATAGGTATTCTATTAAATATGCGTTAAAATTATTAAATGATATTTTAAATAAAGTAGAAAAAGATCCTAGGGATAGATATATTAATATAAAATATGTAGGCTTTTTTTCTCAACTAAGTGAATACCCTATAAATCAAGTTTTAGAAATAATTAAAACAATACCTATAGAAGATATAAACTTATTGAAGAAAAAATATGGTAATGATTTTACAAATATAGAAAGGGTAGAATTAACTAAAGAAGAGAGTCTTCAAATTAATACTCGTATAGTTCATAATATTAGAAGAAAATTAGAAAAATTAAATACTACTCATAAATTATTTTATATTAGTGACGAGTTTAATGGTTATAGTTTAGAAGAAATAAAAAGTGCTTTAGAGAGAACTAATACTATAAAATATGCTAGCAATATATACGGGGAAGATTTATCTAATCCTGTATTAATTAGAAGAGATATGCCTGGGGCATTCGCGGTTACTATAAAAGAAAGAGTTACTAAGGCCCTTAAAAATAAAATGAATTTAAATAAAGTTATATTAATAAAACCTTTTTATGAAATATTTATAAAATATAAAAAAACAAATGAAACTTATGAAGACTTTATTACAAGAGTAAATAATTTATGTAAACAAAAATTAGATAATATAGAACTAGAAATATTAAAGAAAAAATATGGAGAAGAATATAATAATATTGTTTATCACGGACAAATAACATTAGAAGAACAAAACGTATTTTTCCATAAGATAACTCCTAAAATAAAACATTATTTAAGTTATGAACCAAAAGAAAGAACTACAACTTATAAAAGTTTTATAGATAGGTTACCTGTTGGTACTACTAAAGAAGAGATAGAAGAAGTATTAAAAACAGTAAGTGATAGGGAACTTAATACAATTAAAAGTATGTTAGGAGAAAATCTTGATGCACCTTTAAATATATGCTCATACCCTTTAACAACTGTAAAAAGAGTAGGTGCTTCAGTTAGAAGAATAAGAAATAAAATTATGATATCTAGGCATAATAAAGTATTAGAAATAATTAAAAATAAAAGAAGTGAATATACATTTATAAATGAAATGTGTGGAGAAAAGTTAGCAATAGCAATAATATTATATACTTATAGTGATTTTAGTAAGGAAGCGATAGAAGATTATACAGGAATAAATGAAGAAAATATACTAAATGGAATAGAAGAATTAAAGACTATAAGAAGTAATTTAAGAGTTTTAAGAGGTGAATACTATGGATAATTTTTATAGTTTATTTAGTTATCCTAAATATTTAGTAGATAAAGGAGTAGAGTTACTTTCTAATAAGGATAAAAAGTTTTTAGAAAGATTTATAAGACTTAGTAAAAATCCTAGTAAAGTTAAAGGATATAAGAAAATAGTAGATAGAATTAACTTTTTAATTAAATATAAAGTATTAAAAATAAATTTGAGTGAGTTTTGTCCTAGAGAAGAAATAGAAGAATATATTAGTAATTTATCTATGAGTAAAAAAGAAATATTATTTAAAAGATATACTTTAAATGAAAATTATGAATTACAAGAGAATTTAGAAAGTTTAAAAGAAAAGAAATACTTAAGTAATATGTCAAGAGAAATAAAAGAAAAGTTTTTTGGAGTAGAAGTAAATAGTGATAAATTTGCATATAAAAGTTTAAGAGAGTATTTTCCTAATGTAAGTGACGAATTATTATTTCAAGCAGTAAATAATTTAGTATATCCATATAGAGAATTAATATATAAAAAATATGGAGAGAATTTAGATAATAAAAAGAGAACTGATTTAAGTCTTCAAGAAAATACTTTAATTAATACTGTTATTTTAAGAATAATAAAAAGAAATATAGATTATATAAAAAATAATGGTGAATTAGTTTATGTTACTGATATATTTAAAGGTATAGATAAAGAAAGATTAAAGAAAGCATTTAAAGAAGCAGGTTATGAAGAATATTTAAATAGAAATTTTGGAAGTGACTTAAAAAGTGCTAGAATTATAAAAAATGGTGGAAGAACTAATGTGGTTGATGCTAATATAAAAGCAAAAATATATAAACAATTAAATATACATAAAGTATTTTTAATATCGCCATTTTATAATAAATTTATTAATTTAATGTTACCTAATGAAAGTTATGATAGTTATGTAAAAAGAGTTAATCAAGTAGTAAAATCTCTAAAAGAAGAAGACTATAAGAATTTAATAAAAGTTTATGGAGAAAATTTAGATAAAGTTATTGTAAATAGAGGTGTTAATTTAAGACCATCTATAAATGTTTGTAGAAAAGTATATGCAATATTAGCGTATAGAAAGAAATTATTACTTAATAATATAGAAAGTGAAATAAATATAATAGAAAAAGAAAATGATGGTGTTTTAAGATTAAAGAAAACATTTTAAAACCTAAATAGGTTTCTTTTTTTAGTTTAATATGTTAAAATTAAGGAGGTGGAGATAGAATGTTTGTAGACGAGATAATTATAAAATTAGAAGCAGGGCGTGGAGGAGATGGATGTACGTCTTTTCATCACGAGAAATTTGTTGAAAAAGGAGGCCCAGATGGGGGCAATGGGGGTAATGGTGGAGATATTATTTTTGTTGGAGATAAAGGACTTAAAACTCTTATAGATTTAAGATATAAAAAAAGTATAAAAGGAGAAAAAGGTGTTAATGGAAAAGGAGATAATAAAACTGGGGCTAATGGAAGTAATACTTATATAAAAGTTCCTATTGGCACTACGGTAAGTGATATTCAAACTAATTTAATTATTTGTGATATAACTAAAGATGGAGAAGAATATGTAATATGTAAAGGTGGTAAAGGTGGAAGAGGTAATGCATCATTTAAAAGTAATAAAAATAAAGCACCTACTACTAGTGAATATGGACTTGCTGGAGAAATAAGAGAAGTAAAGTGTGAGTTAAAACTTCTTGCTGATGTAGGACTTGTTGGGTTACCTAGTGTAGGAAAAAGTAGTATAATAAGTAGGATAAGTGCATCTAAACCTAAAATAGCAGATTATCACTTTACAACATTAACACCTAATTTAGGAGTAGTAAGTGTTAAAGGAGAAAGTTATACAGTCGCTGATTTACCTGGTATAATAGAAGGGGCTAGTGAAGGAGTTGGACTTGGAGATAAATTTTTAAGACATGCTTTAAGGACTAAAGTTATTTGT
>CANRGI010000118.1 GCA_947630095.1 uncultured Bacilli bacterium | reverse complement strand
ATTATGTTAAGAATGTAGGCGCTACTGGAAATAAGACTGCTAGTATTTATACTAAAAATGTTGAATTTGAAGGTAGAAAGACTTTATTTGCATTATCTAATACTGACCCAGGAAATGGATGGAGTAAAATAGATGCTTCTAAAGTAAACGATAAAGTACAAATTGGTACTACACCTGAATATATGGATATAATGTTTAATGTATATTCTTCAGATGTAACTAAAGAAGAGATTTATTTACCTAAGATGGAAGAAAGTGAAACTCCTGAGTTACCACCAGTTGAAGATAATAAACCATCTGTAGAAGTAACTACATCTATGGTTAAAGATAAGGCTTTAGAATATGCTTATGCTAATTATCCAGAATTCTGTATTCTAAAAAGAACATTTAAAAATGCTAAAGGAACTAATGAAACTATTTACTTATTCAATGTTGAACCATTTGTAGATGGTTATGAAATAATTGGTAATGATTTAATTCCTAATGATGCAAAAATATTCTTAAATATGGAATATGCACAAGATTATGAATATAATCAAGTTAATAATACAAGTAAAACTTTAAAATAATTAAAGGTATAAATTAAGGGTAATGAGAAAATCATTGCTCTTTTTTTGGTGTATAATATATGTTAATATAGATGTGTAAATAGAATAATATAAAAATAGGTATAAATAAGTGGGGTTAGATATAGTAGAAATGTAAAATAAAGAATTAGATTAGATGGGTGTAAAGTAAACGGGTTGTAAATGAAATTTGGAGTAATGAATATAGATAAAAACATACATTTTTTTGTGAATAAAAAATGAGATAATAAAATGAAATTTTCCTTGACAAAAGACTGGGGGGGGTAGTATTATGGATAATAGGAAGGAGAGAAATTGTAAGAGAGCAATTTTAAGGAAAGAAGGAGATATTATGAAAAAAATTATGTTAATGGTTTCAGGACTATTGGTAAGTACAGCATTTGTGCCTAATTTATTTGCGGATACAACAACTTGCGTTGCTTCTAAGGTTGATAACAAAACTTATGTAGCAGAGGTAGGTGGAAGTTCTACTCAATATTGCGAAAATTTAACTGATGCTTTTGCTGCAGCAACTACTGGAGATACAGTAAAGTTAACTGGTGATATTACATTTAGTAATGGTACTAATTATGCTTTAACCAGTGGAGGAAAAAGTTTATTTTTTGATTTAAACGGACACTCAATTACATCTGCATCTAACTATGGTGCATTATATGTACTTGGTGGAAATACAATAACTATCGTTGATGGTAGTGATGCTAAAACTGGTAAAATTGCTTCAACTGGAGGACCAGCAATAGTTATTCAAAATGGTACTGCTATTATAAATGAAGGAACATTTACATCTTCTGCTAATATTCAAACTATACAAGTTGGTATGTCTAATGCTAATGTTGGTAAGTTAGAAGTAAAAGGTGGTTCAATATCTAATACTCACGCAAATACTAGCGATACTGCTGCAAAGGCTATAGGTATTTTTAATAGTTCAGAAGTTATTATATCTGGTGGTTCAATTACATCTACAACTTATGGTATAGGTTTAGCAGAACCTGGTCAAGATACTAGTGCTGCTAATAAATTAACTGTAACTGGTGGAAGTATTATTGCTGATGCATTTGCTATTTCTGGTAATGGTAGTGGTGCATCTAATACTACAATAAATATTTCAGGTGGAACAATAACTAGTAATAAGACTGCTGCAATTTATCACCCACAAAATGGTACTATGAATATAACTGGTGGTTCTATAAGTGGACTATTTGGTATAGTTGCTCGTCAAGGTGAAATCAATGTTACTGGTGGTACAATAGACGCTACAGGTGACGCTGATACAACAGCAAAAGTTGGAGATAATGAAACTGAATTACCTGTAGGTACTGCATTAGTAGTTGATAATGTTGCTGGATATGGTTCAAGTGCTCACCCTGCTAAAATCAATGTCGGTGGAGATGTAGTAGTTTATTCAACAAATGACCCAGCATATTCTACTAAAGAAGAACCAACAAGTGGTAGTGAAACTAAAAGTAACGAAATCATTATAGATGGTGGTGACTTTGATAAAGATATTCCTGAGCAATTTGTAAAGACTGGTAATTCACAATCTGAAAGTGGTAGAGTTGGAATTGTTCACAATGTAAATGTTCAAGAAAATGCTAAGAATGGTGCAGTTAGTGTATCAGTTCAAACTGCTGTTGAAGGTGAAGAAGTTACAGTAAATGCTACACCTGATAAAGGTTATGAATTATCTAAAATTGTTGTTACAGATGCTGAAGGAAATGAAGTTACAGTTACTGATGGTAAATTCGTAATGCCAACTAGTGATGTAACAGTTAGCGCTACTTTCGTAGCAGCAACTAACCCTCAAACTGGAGATAACTTTGTTACTTATCTAGTAATGGGATTTGTATCAATGGTATTAGTTGGAATTGGTGCTTTATACTTAAAAAAGAACTAATTTATAAACTATAAATATAAGTTAAAACAAGAAGACTAAAATTCTTCTTGTTTTTAGATGGGGCAAAATATTGATTGACAAAAAAAGTATTATTTTGTATTATTGATAATAGAAGGAGGAGAGAAAATGAAAAAGGCAATGTTAATGGTTTCAGGACTATTAGTAAGTACAGCATTTGTACCTAACTTATTTGCAGAAAGTCCAGATGCAATTACTACTTTGGACGAACTAAAAACTTGTTTAACAAGTGATAGTCCAACTTGTACTTTGTCAAATCGTATTGAAATTAAAAGTACGGATGGTGAAGTTACACTTGACTTAAATGGTAAAACTGTAACTAGAGCAAGTGGTACTGTTATTTATGTTACAAGTGGAGGTAACTTAACCTTAACTGGTGAAGGTTCTATAAAAGGAAGTATAAGTAATAGTTCACCTGTTTATGTTGATGGAAGTTCTACTCTTAATGTAAAGGGAAGCGTTGTTATTGAAAATACTGATAATGGATTTGCATTAGTTGCTGACTCTAGTGAAGTTAATATTAGCGAAAATGCTAGTATTATTAATAGCGGAGACAATGGTACTGGTTTGTCAATTCTAGGAACAAACCCTAAATTGAATATTACTGGTGGAACTGTAAGTGCTAATGGTGGTGCTATTACAATGTTTGGTACTAACCCAACTGTTGAAATTTCTGCTGGAACTATTACTTCAAAAAATGGTTTTGCAATAAGTGGTAATGGTTCAAGTACTACTAATTCTACAATTACTATTAGTGGTGGTGATATCACAAGTGTTAATAATGTAGCAATATATAACCCTCAAAGTGGGTCATTAGAAATGACTAATGGAACTGTAACAGGTGGAACATTAGGAATAGTTGCTCGTCAAGGTGATATAAGTATTACTGGTGGTAAAGTAGAGGCTAAAGGTGAAGTAGGACAAATGGTAACTACTGGAGATAATGCTACTGAACTACCTTCAGGTGTTGCTATAGCAGTTGATAATGTGGCTAATTATGGTCAAGGTTCACATCAAGATGCGACAGTTAATGTTAGTGGTACTGCTGCAATTAGGTCAACAGGAACACCTTTATATACAACAAAAGCAGACCCAGCAAGTGGAGAGAAGAGCACTGAAATCGTTGTAGATGGCGGAGAATTTAATAACGATGTTCCAGACCAATTCTTAAAAACTGGTAATTCACAATCTGAAAGTGGTAAAGTTGGTATTGTTCACAACGTAAAAGTTCAAGAAAATGCTAAGAACGGAGCAGTTAGTTCAGTTCAAACTGCCGTTGAAGGTGAAGAAGTTACTGTAAATGCTGTACCTGAAGAAGGATATGAATTATCAAAGATAGTTGTTACAGATGCAGAAGGAAATGAAGTTACAGTTACTAATGGTAAATTCATAATGCCAACTAGTGATGTAACAGTCAGCGCTACATTCGTAGCAGCAACTAACCCTCAAACTGGGGATAATATTTTAACTTATGTATTCGTAGGTTTAGTTAGTATGTTAGCACTTGGTTTTGGAGTAAAAAAATTAAGTAAAAATAATTAATAA
>CANRGI010000117.1 GCA_947630095.1 uncultured Bacilli bacterium | reverse complement strand
GTTCTACGTGAGCGGTTCCAGCTACCCTGGCCGCTTGAACTACAGCATCGTCGACTATTCGAACGGCGTTCGTCCAGTAATTTCTCTGAAATCTTGCGTATCTGTATCTGGTAGTGGTAAGACAGACGACCCATATATTCCGAGTATCGATAGTGCTTGTGCTGAAGCAGATAATTAGGTGTATTTGCGAAACTCCTTTCGCAAATACCGATTATCCGACGGCAAGTTTACTTGACGGAGGAAGAAATTGAGTAAGAAAATTCTTACTCTTTTTGTATGTAAAAGAAATGTAAAATAAAGAAAAAAGAAGTGTTTTTTGAAATTTTGTCGTATATAAAAGTAGAGGGGTTAATTTAGATGGGAGGTTTATATGAGAAAAGAATATGAATTAAAAATTAATAATGCAGTAAAGGAGATAATGAGGGGGAATATGACACTAGACGAAGTAGAGATATGTAAAAGTATGCCTATTATGCTTAGAAAATATGGAGTTAAGAATTTACCTATTTTAATTGATTATGATGTTATAGGTAGTTTAGTTCTTAGTTTAGAAGAAGCAAGTAGGCTTAATTATACGGTTAATAATAAGTATTATGGTTTAGGGAAAAATGGGTTATTAAAAATTATTAGGTATTTATTTATGCCTTATGTAATAATAGAAGATAGGGAAGATTTAATTGTAATCGCAGGTTTTAAGGATAATTTAATGGGAGATGCAGTAATACCTTTTAAATTAAAGTTAGTTAATAATAAATATAGAATAAATATAATAGAAATAAATGGAGACCCTGTTAAGAAGTTAATTACTAGGGGAAAAATATTATATAGAAGTGAGAGGGTTTAATGGAAGAAGAATTTTTAGAAATATTTTTAGATAGATTAAGTGTATTACAATATAAATATAAATTTGAATTAAAAGATACATATATTAGAATAGGTAATTTAAATAGGCATAAGTTAAGAAAGATAGTTGGAGATATATGTGATGTAGTAACAGAAGATGGGGTTACATTTGATTTATATGATATAGAACCAATAGAATTATATGATATGTTTGTAGGATATAAAATAATATTAATTGCTAATCAAGAGAGAGTATCTAAGAAGGTTAGTTTTGATATTAAATTATTTGATTTAAAAGATAATAAAGATAATATTTTAGAATATAATTTTGCAAGTAAATATTTAAATATATTGTGTGAGGTAGGAGATATGTGTGATTATTTATTTATATATGATGTATGGAGTGAGAGAAAAAATGAATTAGATATGAAAATAGTAATTGATTTACTTAAAGATTATGTAGGAAGTATGGAGTTTGACAATATTTATATAAAAAATAAATGGGAAGAATTTAGTAAGAATAATAGAATATATATAAGTTTTGATAATATAATAGAGGTTTTAAATGATATAAATAAATTTATATGTAAAAATGTTAGTAAAGGAGTTTCATTTTAATTAAATATTTGATATAGTTAAAGTATGAAAAGTGAAAGTTATATAAAAGGAAATGTTGTTAAAATATTATTTGAAAATTCAACTGGATATAAAGTTGGGCTTTTTAAAGTGGTAGAAGGAAGTAGTGAATTAGAAAGTTATGTTAATAAAACTATAACTTTTACTGGTAACTTTATGATGCTTAATAATGAACTAACTTATAAATTTTATGGTATGCTTGTAAATCACGCGAGATATGGTATGCAGTTTGGAGTAAGTGCTTATGAGTCAGTAATGCCTAGTGATGAAGATGGGATAGTGATGTATTTATCTAGTGGAATATTTAAAGGAATAGGGCCTAAGACAGCGAAAGAGATAGTTAAGACATTTGGAAGTGAAGCAATAAAAGAGATTAAAAGTGGGAATCCAATACTTAGTAAAATAAAGGGTATGAATAGTAAAAAAGCAAATGAATTAACTAGAAAGATATTAGAACATGATAAAGACCAAGAGATAATAATAGAATTTAATAAAATGGGGTTTACTACTGAAGAATGCTTAAAGATAGTTAATAAATATCAGAATAGATGTTTTGATATAATAGAAAATAATATATATTTATTAAGTGAAGATATAAGTTTTTTAAAGTTAGATAAAGTGTTTTTAAGTTTTCACGACGAAAATGAAAGGGTTAGAATAGATGCTTTAATTAAATTTAATATAAAAAGTTTATGTTATCAAACAGGGAATACTTTAGTAAGTAAGGAGAGTTTATATTTAGAAGTTAATAAGTATTTTTCACAGATATTAGACTCTAAGGTGTTTAGTATATCTTTAGAAGAATTAATAGAATTAGGGGAAGTAATAGAGAGTGATGGGTATATTACTTTGAGTGAATTTTATGAAGTAGAAGAAAGTATCAGTAGTGCTATAAAGAAATTAGTAAGTATTAAAAATGATTTTAATATAAAGACAATAGAAAAAGAGATAATTAAATATGAAAAAGACTATGATATTAAATTTAATCAAGAACAGAAAGATGCGATTATAGGTAGTTTAGTAAATAATTTATTTATTATAACAGGGGGACCTGGTACTGGAAAAACTACTATAATTAAAGCAATAGTGCAAATATATCAAAGTTTAGTAAATAATTTATTAAGTAGTGATATTGTCCTTTTAGCGCCTACTGGAAGAGCAAGTAAGAGGATAAGTGAAAGCACGTTAAGAAAGGCTAGTACTATACATAAGTTTTTAAAATGGAATAAAGAAACTAAAGAATTTAGTGTAAATAAATATAATCCTGTAAGTGTTAAAGCAGTAATAATAGACGAGTTTAGTATGGTAGATATATTTTTATTTAATAGTTTATTAGATGGGTTACCAATAAATGTTAAATTAATATTAGTAGGAGATGCTAATCAATTACCCAGCATAGCGCCTGGAAATATATTAGACGATTTATTAAGTGTAGAAGGTATACCTAATAAAAAATTAGAAACTATATATAGAACTAGTAATCAGTCATATATAATACCTTTTGCAAATAATATTAAAACTAGAACATTACTAGAGAGTGTTCCTAATGGGTATAGTGATTTTAAATTTATATTATCAGAAGATATGAAAATTAAATATTATGTAAATGATATATGTATTAAAGCAAAAGAAAAGGGAATAAATATAGAAGACTTTCAAGTATTAATACCTATGTATAAAGGGGAAAATGGGATAGATAATATAAATATTATGTTACAGGGGATATTTAATCCTAAAAGTGAAGAGAAGAGTGAAATAATAATTAGAAATATAGTATATAGAGTAGGAGATAAAGTATTACAATTAGTAAATGATGTAGAAAATAATATATATAATGGGGATATTGGATATATAAAGAGAATAAACAATAGTATGTCTATAATAGAGATAGATTTTAATGGGAATGTAGTAGTTTATAAAAAGAATAAATTTGACGAATTTACTCACGCTTATGCTATTAGTGTACATAAAAGTCAAGGTAGTGAATATGATACTGTTTTACTTATAGTAAGTAGTAATATGAAAAGAATGTTATATAATAAACTAATATATACAGCAGTTACTAGGGCTAAGAAAGGGCTTATAGTAGTAGGAAGTTTAGAGAGTGTTAATTATGCTATAAAAGAAAGTTATAGTGAAAATAGAATAACTAGTTTAAGGAAATTTTTTTAGTATAAACTTATATTATTTGTTAAAAATAATAATATAAGGAGAGTGAGCAAGGTGAAAATGTTAAAAAATATGATGTTAGTAGGTGCGGGACTTGGAGTTGGTATGACTTTAAGTAAATATTCTAAAGATATAAAGAAAATTATGATGCAAGGCAAAAAAGAAATGTGTGATATGATGGAAGACGCATCTCAAACATTAAAGGGCAACTATTAGGTTGTTCTTTTAAATATTTTGTAAATAATTTTACATATACTATTTAATTTATGAATATAATTTGATAAAATGATATTGGAGGGTACCTATGAAAAAAGAAAAAATTGATGTAGAAGAACTCAATAGTGCGATTAAAACTGGACATAGAGTACTTAGAATATTATTTTTCTTATTAATATTACTTTTAATA
>CANRGI010000116.1 GCA_947630095.1 uncultured Bacilli bacterium | reverse complement strand
ATCTAGTGTTAGTGAAGGCTCTATATTTAATGTAAAGAGTAGTGGAGTTACAATAGAGAATATGACTATATCAAATGCTAAAGCAACTCCTATCAGTGTTGAAAGTGGCGACTTAACTATTAAAAAAGTTACTTTAACAGGAGAAGAAAGTTTAGATGCTGGTATTGAAGTAAAAGATAATGCAACATTAACTGCATCTGATATGACTTATGATAGTGAACACTATACTAAACCTTTAGTAAAAGCATCAAAAACTGCTACTGTAAATTTAACTGATAAAAATTCAAAAGGCTACACCTATTACTAAAGAAAATATTACTAAATATGATAGTCAACAAGAAGAACAAAAGAAAACTAGTTATGGAGATTTAAAAGTAACAGATACTGGATATAATTATTATAACTATTATAATGACTCAAACAATTCTAAAATATATGAAACTAAATTCTATAACTATGAAGGTCGTAAATTGGTAAGGTATACTAGTTACAATTATTATAATGAAGATGTAACTTTACCACCAAATGATACTTTTAAGGAATTTTATGAACTTACTTATGATGGAAATAAATATGAATTAATTGGTTTTACTGAGTCAAGAGATAATACATTACACGATGGTAGCAAAGATAAAGACTATAGTACTACATTACCTGAAGGTGTAGTTAAAAAAGATAGTTTAAAAGCAACAGAAGATAAAACTTATTATTCAGCATATAAAGTATCATTACCAGATAATGTTACTAAAGTAAAAGATGCTGCAACTTTAAAACAAGCATTAGAAAACCCTAGTATATCAGAAATATATATTGATACAACAGATTTAATTGATATGACTGGTACTGAAATGGAAGATATAACTATAAATAGAAAACTTTCTATTATAGGTAAACCTGCAATATCAAAATTAAAACTTAAAAATATTAAAATTACTGCTGACGATGTGTTCTTATCTCGTTTAAATATTGATTTTACAGATGCAACAAATAATAACAATGCTTTAATCAATATAAGTGAGGCTGCACAAGATGTTGCAATTTGGCAATGTACATTCACTAATTCAGGAAGTGCAGTAGATTATGCAGTAAAGTACAATGGTAATACAAAATCAATAGTAGATGTTAGATGGACAACTTTTGGTGTAAAAGAAGGAGATAATAAATTCAACAAAGGATACATATATGTAGGTAATGAACTTGCAACTGGTTCTAATATATCTGCTAATACATTTAATAAGTTAGCAGGTAGTGAAGAAGATACTAAAAAATCAGCAATAACTATTAATAAATTTTCTAGTACAGATGTAGAAGTTGACGACGACAACATTAAGATAGATGGTAATACTTATAGAAATGGTGGATATGATATAACATTAGAAAAAGAGGCATCTGGAACTAAAGCAAATGTATCTATAGTTGTAAGTAGTTCAAGTAGTGAAGTTAAAATGGCTGTTCAATATGGAACAGATGCAAAAGATTTTAAAGATATTGATATAGATGCTGACGTAAATAGAGTTAAAGTATCTTATATAGACGAAAGTGGAAGTGTATCGGATAGACCACCTGAAGGCGTAACTGGTGTAACTTTCAAAGCGGAAATAACTATGGAATAAAGATAAAAAGGTGTGATAATTACTATCGCACCTTTATCTTAATATGGAGGAGTTTATGAAAAAATTAATTATTAAATTATTACTTTTAACTTTTTTATGTTTTCCAATTAAAACTTATGCTCTTGCTACTAATTCAGATTATGACAATATAAAAGTATATTTATTTTATCAAGATAATTCTAAAAAATGTGATAAAGTAAAAGAAGAAATAGAAAAAGAATTAGATAATAATAAAAGAGTAAGTTTAGAAGTTATAAATGTTAGTGATAATGAAGAATTAAATAAAGAAGTAAGAAAAGAATTAAATATAAAAAATGATAAAGTACCTTTAATAGTAATCGGGTCTAATTATTTTAATAAATATAATAAAAATTTTAAAAATGCTTTAGAAAATTATCAAGAAGTTAGTGAGTACTGTGATTTAGTAAATGAAATAAGAAATAATGGGGATATAAAAAAATGTATAGATAGCAATAAAAATATTTATAATGAAAATAATACAATAAAATATGTAGTAGTTATAATAATATCATTAAGTTTAATTATAGGTATAGTTTTAGTAATAAAAAAGAAGTATAAAAGATAATGTAAAAGAAGTGTTACTTATTAAAATATTAATTGACTATAAAAATAAAATATTATAATATGGTTATTAGAAGGTGAGGATAAGTATGAAAAAAAGTTATATTGTATTATGTGTAGTACTTGCTATTGTGGTTTTAGGAGTAATATATTCAGTAAGTGCTTATAATAGTTTAGTTGATTTAAAAGAAACAGTAGATGCAGGAGAAAGTGAAATAGATAATCAATTAGAAAGAAGAGCAGATTTAATTCCTAATTTAGTAAATACTGTAAAAGGATATGTTGAACACGAAGAAGGTATAATTAAAAATATTACAGATGCACGTGCTAGTTTAGTTGGTGCTAAAGATATGAAAGATAAAGCAGAAGCAAATGAGAATTTAAATAAGGCTATTGATGCTTTGTTAGTAATAGTAGAAAATTATCCTGATTTAAAGGCTAATCAAAATTTTATAAGTTTACAAGACGAACTTGCAGGAACTGAAAATAGAATAGCAAATGCACGTCGTAATTATAATGATGCTGTAAAAGAATATAATCAAAGTATAAAGAAATTTCCTAAAAATATTATAGCAAATATGTTTAATTTTGATAAAGAAGAATATTTTGAGGTTGAAGAAAGTAAAAAAGAAGTACCTAATGTAGAATTTTAAAAAAAGGAGTATTTCTTTTTTAATTAGGTGGTAAAATGAAAAAGTTATGTTTATTAATATTATGTTTCTTTAGTTTTATTGGAGTAATAAATGCAATAGTAAAGCATACTTATATAATGGAATATTCTGTTAATTTAGAAAGTAAGACTGGAGCACAGATAGTAGTAGTTACTGTACCTAGTTTAAATGGGAAGAGTTTAGAAGAATATGCAAATGAAGTGTTTAATTCATTTGGAATAGGAGATAAAGAAGAAGATAATGGGTTACTACTATTACTTGCACTTAAAGAAAGACAATTTCGAGTAGAAGTTGGATATGGTTTAGAAGGAGTGCTTCCTGATGGATTAACAGGTAGATACCAAGACGAATACATAATACCTTATTTAAAAAATGATAACTGGGACGATGGAATAAAAAATGGTTATTCTGCTTTTTATAAAAAGTTATGCGAATACTATAAAATAGATGCAAGTGAAGTAGATATAGAAATACCTAAAGAGGGAAGTTATGACACCGGAACTAATGCCTTTAGTTTAATATACATAATATTTTTAATCTTTATTTTACCTTTTTATTGGATATTCTTAGGGGTAACTTTATATAATGCTTTTAGAAAGAAATCAAAAACAAAAAAGAAAAGGAAAGTAGCAGAGATAAAGAAATCAAGAAAAGTATTTTGGATTATGTTTGTTATAAATATATTTATAAATATAATACTTTATGTTTTTTCTAAAAATTATGATTTTTTCATTCCTTTTGATGCTAGTTTATTGTTTGAGGGAATGAGTATTTTTATCGGTTTAATGTGTGCTAAATGGGACGGCACTGGTAGTTCTAGTGGTGGAGGATATTATGGTGGAAGTTCAGGTGGTTTTTCTAGTAGCAGTGGAGGTTTCTCTGGAGGCGGTGGCTCTTCTGGTGGAGGAGGTTCTTCTAGGAGTTTCTAAAAGTTAGGAGGCAAAGTGAAAAAGTTATGTTTATTAATATTATGTTTCTTTAGTTTTATTGGAAGGGTTAATGCAATAATTAAACCTACTCAAGACTTTTATGTAAATGATTATGCTAATTTATTAAGTGAAGAAACTAAAGATTATATAATGAAGTATTCTGTTAGTTTAGAAAGTAAGACAGGCGCGCAGATAGTAGTAGTTACTGTACCTAGTTTAAATGGGAAGAGTTTAGAAGAATATGCAAATGAAGTGTTTAATTCAT
>CANRGI010000115.1 GCA_947630095.1 uncultured Bacilli bacterium | reverse complement strand
CCTAAAAATCTAAATATTTCATATTTTACCTCTCACTTATGTTTATTTTTTTATAATTACATATTAATGAATTTATTGCTTCGTAGATTAATGTTAAAATTAATATTTCTATGATTAAATAGAAAATGTCTAAAATAAAATTACTATATTGATAATTGCCTAAAAAATATCCATAAAACAAATGCTTTAAATCTATAGAAGTTATTATAGAATTAGAATATATAAAATTATCTTTCAATATTACTAAAGCGAATAAAATTAAAGCCGCTAAAGAAGATTTTCCAAATAATTTATAAAAACATACTGATATAGAAATCAATAACTCAATTACTATAAAATATTTGATATAAGTGTATATATTATAAATTATAAATGGTATATTGTAACTAGTTAGCATTTCTAAATTAATATTACCTGCACTCTTTAATGTAATAATTATTATACCTATAATCGAATGCGTTATATAAACTATTAAGTTTACAATAAATATAAATATTATTAAATTACTTAAATATTCTTTTTTATCTTTGCATCTTATTATTGTGTTAAATGATTTATTAAAAATCGATATGGCAAATGCACTTGATATAAATAAAATTACAAATAATAAATCTATATATAACTGAGTAGATATATAGTAAAATATTGTTTCTTCATAGGATATACCCTTTAATATATTAAAACTACATAATATATTTGAAATTATTGATATTAGAAATAAAATTTTTATTTTTTCATTATTAGATAAACTTTTGGCTAGTTTAAAATTAACTCTTAATTTATTCAGCATCTTTTAATTTTAGTGAACCTCCATCAAATTTATAAATAACATCTGATAGTTCTTCTATATCCTCTTTTATGTGACTTGTCATTATAATTATTTTATCTTTTTTCTTTAAGTCTTTTAATATTTTTTTAATATCTTTTACTGAACTATCTTCTATTCCATTAAATGGTTCGTCTAATATCATAACTTGTGGGTCTTCCATTAGCACTTGGGCAATACCTAGTTTTTGTTTCATACCTAATGAGTATTCACTATATTTTTTATCTTTTTCTTCATAAAGATTTACTTGTTTTAATGTTTCTAATATTTCTTTTTCTCCTATTTTATTTTGAATTGAAGCAAGAAGTTTTAGATTTTCAAGTCCACTTAAATCAGGGATAAAATCTGGTCCTTCTATTAAAGCACGAGTAGATATAGGAAATTCATTATTTTTTATATAATCATAACCATCTTGTAAAATAGTGCCAGTTGTAGGAATATAAAATGCACATAACATCTTTAAAAATACACTTTTTCCACTTCCATTTCTACCTATTATTCCATAAATATTTCCACTTTTAAAAGTGATATTTATATCTTTTACTACAATAACTTTTTTAAATTTTTTTGACAAATTTTTTACTTCTATTTTCATTTTTCCTCCTATTTTTCACACATCATAATTAATTTTTCTTTATTTCTATAACTTAAAATTGCTATTACAAATGTAAATAAATAACAAATAATATTTAATATAAGGAAAATATTAATATTAGTTATAGAGTCCCACTCAAATATTGCTAGTAAGTTCGCGTGGGCTGAGTGTATGTTAAAATTTTTAGTTAATAAGTTACCTATTCCAATATATATAAATGCCCAAAAAACATACACGAGTAAGTAACTTTCTATATAAGAAATAATTAAATTTTTATTTTTACTTAATACTATTAAAGATAAATTAATATACATACCAACATTTAATAAAATTATAACAATATAACTTATATGAAATAAAATTTTGTTAGTTGTTAAGGTTAAAAATACTTTGTCTATAAAATGATTAGCAACACTACCTGATACAGCAAAATTCCAATTAGATAAATAAGCACTTATTAAAAATAAAATAACAATTATTAACGGGAATACCCAGACAGTACTATAAGCACGTTTAAATAGATTAATTATGTATTTTTTATAATCTTCTCTAACTAGAGAGTTCTTTATATTTTTTGACCTAAATTCTTTGGATATTACATAAACAACTGGAAATAATATAATTAATGGAACGAAAAATGGAATAATATATTGCAAATAAGACGAAATCAAAAAACTATTATAAATTGAATATGCACTGTCGGGAGGAGAATAAGATAGGACAAAATCACAATATTTATCACTTAATTCTATCTTATGTTCATATTTATTTGCTAACTCTATTTTTTCTGTTTCATTTAACTTTATGTATTCACCGCATTTTTCGTAAGTTAAATCATTTTCATATTTCTTTCCTTTTCCATAATAAGGTCTACAATACCACATTTTATAGATACTAAATAATACAAATATTATAAACAATAAATAAGTAATAATTTCTATTTTATATTTTTTTATTTTTCTCATTTTATAACTATATTTCTCCTTTCTTTCTGGTAACAAGTATAACAAAAAACGAGTAAAAATTACACCTTATTTAGGTTCATTTACTCATATTTTAGGTTTAGTAAAACAATTTATTATTAGCATAGTCTTCAATTGCCTTTAGTTTTATTATTTCTTCTGTTACATTATCATTAATATCAACATAAGATAAAACTATATAAAGATTTTTTATATTATCACTATTAATAATATTGTTTTTATCATTGCTTTCATTGAAACTTACTTTACTAATTTTTAATGCTTCAGATAATTTTGCATTATAATTATTATCTATGTTAACTTCATAGGAACAAAATGTTTCTTTATCATTTTTTATCGTTACATTATATTTTTTAATAATTGGTTCTAAGTCAGTTCCTATGCTAGTATCATTTATAGCAATATTTTCTAAAATAAATAATTCTTCATTTTGATTATATATAATATATCCAGAAACTGAGTATGATTTATCTTTGCTTATAATTGCAAAAATTTTGTTTCTATTAAAATTAGTAATTGTATATATTACACTAAATAAACAAGCAAAAATAACAAGTATAATCATTAACAAAAATATTATTTTTTTCTTTGATTTCTTTTTATTTAATTTTATAAAATAAGCAGGTACTTTTCTTTCTTTTTTAGTTTTACCTATTTTTTCTAAATTCATATAAACCTCCATATATACAACTATTTTACTATAATTTTATTATTGTGTAGTAAAATTAGTTGTATAAATAATTTCTAGTAAAATATTTTATTACTAGCATATTCTTCAGTACTTTTTACTTTTATTGTATTTTGTTGTAAGTCACCATTTCTATCTATATAGTCTACCATTATATAAAGTTTTTGTATTTCAGAGTCAGTTATTGTTTCTTTGTTAACTTCACTAAAACTAATTTTAGCAGTTTTTAGTGCTTTTGAAAGTGTTTCTTCAGTTTCAATATTAAAAGTTTTACTATATAATGTATGTTTATTGCTTTTTAATGTTATTTCATAAGATTTTATTATAGGTTCTAAATCCGTTCCAGCAACTGTATCTTCAAATTTTATATCATTTAAAATAATTAATTTTTCTCTTTGATTATATATTATATAACCATCTATTTTAAAGGAGTCGTCTTCTGTAGATAGAGAAAATATTTTATTTCTATTATAATTAGTAATTGTGTATACTGCACTAAATAAAAGGGCAAAAATAACAAGTATAATCATTAACAAAAATAGTATTTTCTTCTTTGATTTATTTTTATTTAATTTTATAAAATAAACAGGTACTTTTCCTTCTTTTTTAGTTGTATCTATTCTTTCTCCATTTACAATATCTTCTACTCCAACATTAAAGATTTCACTTAATTTGCATAACCATATTGTATCTGGAAAGTTTTTTCCTCGTTCCCATTTAGATACTGTTTTAGCACTTACTCCTATTTTATCGGCAAGTTCTTCTTGAGTTATATTTTGTTCTTTCCTTAGTTGTGCTAGAAATTTACCTATTTTTTCTAAATTCATATAAACCTCCATATATACAACTATTCTACTATAATTTTATTTTAATTACTAACTTTCTTAAATTTTATTATTGTGTAGCAAAATTAGTTGTATAAATAATTTCTAGTAAAATATTTTATTATTAGCAAATTCTTCAGTACTTTTTACTTTTATTGTATTTTGTTGTAAGTCACCATTTCTATCT
>CANRGI010000114.1 GCA_947630095.1 uncultured Bacilli bacterium | reverse complement strand
CTCCTTCAAAAAGTAATGCTATTTGGTCAAAGCCTTCTTGACGTGCTTCTTCAGCAAATCTCTTATACATATCAGTCCATTCGCCATTTTCTCCTTCAGCAGCAGACTTTAAGTTTTCAGAAGTACTTGGTATTTTACCACCATTTAATTCCTTAAACCACATCTTAGCGTGTTCTTTTTCATTATTAGCAGTTTCTTCAAATATTTCTGCTATTTGCTCATAGCCATCTTTTCTTGCTTGACTAGCAAAATATGTATACTTATTTCTCGCTTGACTTTCTCCTGCGAAAGCATAAAGTAAATTTGCTTCTGTTTTTGTTCCTTTTAATTCCATTTTAATTACCTCCGAAAATATAATATCACGACTTTTAGAAAAAGTAAATTATTTAAAAATAATGTTTACTAAATTAAAGAATAAAATTAATAACAGAATAGGAGATTATATGCACAATTTATTTAATCTAAACCCAAAAATTTCTACTGCACTTGCTGTTTTAGTGGGATATGCCTTACTAGACGATTTGGATACTTACGAACAAAATGTATTAGGAAACTGGTTAATGTTAGTAAGCCAACTTATTATAACTAATGCTGCAAGTCAACAATTAGTAGAAAGAAATATGACAACTGAAGAAAGTAATATATTCAATATAAATTCTAAAGAAATAAAAAGTAAATATAACCCTTTATTCTATGAAAAAGAAAATATAAAGAAATATTTTAATGATATGAACTCTAATGATAGAGAAAAAATATTTAATGAATTACAAAAAAGGATAAGTAATATTGAAAAAATGTTAAATGATTTACATAAAAATTCTAATTTTTGATGTGTTTTTGTAATATAAAGTGACAAATTAAGCATAAATATTAAAAAAATTTACAATAATAGTGTTAAATAATTCAAAAAAATGGTAAAATATGGTAAATATTTTTAGTTTGGTCATCTAATTAGTGACTAAAATATTTCTAAAATTGTGAGAAAATAAAAACGGTGAGGAGAGTATGATGTACGTCAAAGATGAAGTTACATCTAGTAACATATATAATATTGTTGGTAAAAATATTAAGAAGTATAGAAATATGCGTGGTTATACTGGAGAACAACTAGCAGAACTATGTAATCTTTCTTATGGTTACATAAAGAACCTAGAGTCTCAAAGAGTAGTAGCAACTATTTCTATAGAAACATTAAAATTAATTGCTGACAAATTAGAAGTAAAATTAGGAAATTTTTTCGATGAGTAATTGAATTAATTTTAAAGTTAGTGAGTTTCTAACCATTAACTAATCTTAAATTAGATTAGGTTCTTTTTATGTTGTATTTTAAACAAAATTTGTAAAAGTAGTTTAGTAGGTGTGAAACGACTAAAGAATACTCCTAACTTCATAGTAAGTCCTGGAACAATAACCATTTTTTCTTTAAACATCTTTTTAATCGCATATTTTGCTACATATTCACTACTTAGTGCTTTTACACTAAATGTACCTCCTGCTACTTTATTAAAGTTAGTATTGACAGGTCCTGGACATAAAACTGAAATACTTATGTTTCTTTTAAGATACTTTAATTCTTTATAAATACCTAAACTATAACTTTTAACATAACTTTTAGTTGCATAATATGTGCTCATCATCGGTCCTCCTGGCATAAGACCCGCGCTAGAGGCTACATTTAATATGTAGTTTTTTTCTTTTTCTCCCATATATTCTAAACAAGCCTTTGTAATTTTATGAAGTGCGATTACATTTACACTTACCATTTCCATTTCTCTATCTAGTTCTATTTCGTCATAAAAACCAAAAGCACCAAAACCCGCATTGTTAATTACTACTTTAGGTCTTTCTCTTTTAATAAGTTCAACTAACCTATCTACATCTTCTTCTTTTCTTAAATCACACTGAAAAGTGGTAGATTTTTCAATTTCTCTACCAACTTTATCTAACTTTTGCATATCACTTGACACTAGAATTACATTGTGCCCTAGTTTTGCTAGATATTTAGCCATATCTCTACCTATTCCACTACTTGCGCCTGTTATTAAACATTTCACGTTTAACACCTACCATTTCATTATAATTTTATCATGAGTTGGTGTCTATGAAAAGAGAAAATTTATATTAACCTAGTGCAACATCTAAAACCATCATAATTCCAAAGCCTATTAAAGTAAAAAATGCCATTAAATCTTTTGATTTATTACTTTGACTTTCAGGGATTAATTCTTCAACTACAACATATATCATAGCGCCTGCTGCAAAACAAAGCAAAAATGGTAAAACACTTTTGATGCTCATTACAAGCAAAGCGCCTATAACACCACTTATTGGCTCTACTAAACCACTTAGTTGCCCGTAAAAAAATGATTTACTACGAGATAAACCTTCTCGTCTAAGTGGTAAACTTACTGCACTACCCTCTGGAAAATTTTGAAGTCCTATACCTATTGCAAAGACTATTGCCGTTAAAAGTAAAGATGCAGAATTAGCATAAACTAAATTACCAAATGCTACACCTACTGAAAGACCTTCTGGGATATTATGTAAACTTATGCTAGAAACCAATAGAATGCTTCTTCTAAGACTTTCATTTTCACTATTTTTATACTTTTTAGTAATCTTTTTACATATTTTATCTCCAATATAAAGAATTACTCCACCACTCATAAAGCCAATTAATGAAACTAAAGCAGAATTTTTACCTAGTTCTTCTGCTAAACTTATGCCAGGCGCTAATAAAGACCAAAATGAAGCGGCAATCATTACACCAGCAGCAAAACCTAGCATAGCGTCCATTACATTTCTATTTACTTTCTTAAAAAAGAATACAAGAGATGCACCTAAAGCAGTTACTCCCCAAGTAAATAAAGTTGCAAATAATGCTAATATAACTGGATTTATATCTAATAATTTATCTATCACACTTATCACCACAGTAATATATGACAAATGGATAGTATGTGTATAAACTATTTACCCAAATTACAAACTTTATACATTAAATATACAAATATTTACAAAAAATACTTCACTTCATAATTTTTTTATGTATAATTATAAGTATAAGGAGAATACAATGAAAAATGAATTTGCAAAAATAAATGATAATAATATAGAGAAGACTAAAGAAAGTAAAAAACTAAATAAAATTAAAAAAATATCTTTTTATTTAGTTTCAGTGTTATTTGTTATAACATCTTCTATAATGATATTTGAAAAATTTAATGGAAGTGTTATAAATGAAACCGACGCAATTGCTTTTGCTAATGAATATGAAACTGTGGGTGTTGATAATTTATTTACTTATATAGATAATAAGAAAGTAATAGAGATTTTAAAAAATGGAACTGGAATTTTATTTTTAGGGTATCCTGAGTGCAAATGGTGTCAGGCTTATGCGCCTATTCTAAATGAAACTGCTAAAGAAGCGAGTATTGATAAAATATATTACTTTAATATAAAGGACGAAAGAGAGCAAAATTCTGCTACTTACAGGCAGATACTAAAATATTTAGAACCTTACTTAATAATAAATGACGATAATACAAAAAAAGTATATGTGCCTGATGTTGCTATTATAAAAGATGGAAATATACTTGTAAATGACTTTGAAGGAGCATTTGTGACTAAGCAAGATGGGAGTCCTACTGAATATTGGACAGAGAAAAGAAAAGAAAACTTAAAAAATAAATTAAAGCCATATATGGATATGCTAAATGAGTAATATATATAAGTTATAAATAATATAATTATAATAAGGAGAAAGATTATGAAAAATGAAAAGAGAAAAATAATTCAAGCACTTGGAACTGGTGCTATTGTGGGAGGAATTTTGGGAGTTTTATTCGCACCTAGAAAAGGTAGTGAAACTAGAGAGAAAATTAAGGAGAATTTATCTAATGTTAAAAATAAAATATCTAATTTAGACGAAGAGACTATAAGAAATAAGATAAATAAAGCGCTAAATAATTTAGAATATGAGTTAACAAAGTTAGAAGTTGAAGTAGAATATAATCAAGCAAAGAAACAAGCGAAGAAAATTATAAATAAAATAGATAAACTATTAAAATATTCAAAGAAAAACAAAATAAATGATATAGAAGAAACTATATTGGAACTTAAGGAAAAGGCA